>JBDKJJ010000155.1:0-12362 GCA_039796635.1 Bacteroidota bacterium | reverse complement strand
GTAGTTGTTCGTCCCTAATTCCAGTTTGAAAAGGACTTCCTAAGCCTTTAACCCATTGGTAGCTGCCTGGGGCGGTGGGAACTTGGGCAAACAATGTGCTGATGTGATAATTTGCTAATATGCTAATGATGAAAAGTGTAACTATTTTTTTCATGGATAATTATTTTTTGGATGTACGAATATAAATACAAATTTTAAAACTGCCCAGTACTTAACAGCACCAAAGTACAAGCCTCTTCTACTTCAATATTTTTTTGCTGTAGTATTTTTTCAAATTCATCATTTTCAGAGCCTGGGTTAAAAATCACTCTACGGGGTTGTAAGTTGATAATATAATCATAAAACTGCGGCTGATTTTTTGCGCCTACATACATCGTTACGGTATCAATACTTTCAAGCGTTGGCATTCCTGTTTTTATTTCAACATCAGCCACTAATCCTGTTTTTAAGCCTACGGCTTCTACTTCATAATGATGTCTTCGTAATCTATGTATGGCAGTGTTCGATATTCTTTCTTCGTTAGTGGATGCACCTAATACCAAAACTTTTTTCATTGTATTTGTTTTTTCAAAAGTAAAACAAACATCTTAATATTCTTGTTTTAGCGTATTGGTAAATATCCATCAGTATTTACTCTATATTTGCACTCCGAAAGAATTTTCAATTGGCAAACAAACTTAAAATAGCTTTAGTAGGTAATCCTAATTGTGGCAAAACATCTTTGTTCAATGCGCTTACAGGCTTGCGCCAAAAAGTGGCTAATTACCCTGGTGTAACGGTTGATAAAAAAACAGGCTATTGTCAGTTAAACGAAAATATCATTGCCGAAATAGTTGATTTGCCTGGTACCTACAGTTTATATCCAAGGTCAATGGATGAATATGTGGCATTTGATGTATTGCTCAATCCTGAAAATGAATCGTATCCTGATTTGATAATTGTGTTGGCAGATGCCTCTAACTTAAAACGCAATTTGCTTTTTTGTTCTCAAATAATTGATTTGAAAATTCCTGTTATTGTAGCCTTGAATATGTTGGATGTGGCAAAAGAACAAGGTTTATTCATTCAAATAAAAAAGTTGAGCGACGAATTAGGAGTAAAAATTATTCCTATCAATGCTCGTAAAAGCGAAGGTGTTGACGAATTAAAAAAACACATTTTACAACAGCAATCAGTAAGCAAAAATTATTTTATTGATGTTACATCATTGCAACCATCAGTGATTGACAACATTAAAAAAAACACAAAAATAAAAAGTGATTATGCTGCTTTATTAACAGCTCATCATTATATCAATATTTATTGTTTGGATGCCGCAGCCAAAGAACAAACCAAAAAAATGTTGTTGGCAAATCAGTTTAATTCTTCCAAATTACAAGGTGAAGAAACATTGATGCGGTATGAAAAAATCAATCAACTAATTCATAATTGTGTTAAAGCAGCACATGAAAAAGAGGAATGGCATGAAAGCAAATTAGATAAAGTGCTTACGCATCCATTATGGGGATATTTGTTTTTTTTAGTGTTGATGTATTTTATGTTTCAATTAATATTCAGTGTGGCGCAATACCCTATGGATTTGATTGATGGCGGCGTTCAATGGTTAAATGATTATTTAAAAACGGCACTACCCGATAACACACTCACCAGTTTGTTGACGGATGGAATAATTGCAGGACTTGGCGGAATAGTAATTTTCATTCCGCAAATTATGTTGCTATTTGCCATGATAACTTTATTAGAAGATAGCGGCTACATGGCTCGGGTTAGTTTTATGATGGATAAACTAATGCGAAAAGTAGGGATGAACGGCAGAAGCGTTGTGCCATTAATGAGCGGAATGGCTTGCGCTGTGCCTGCTATCATGAGTGCAAGAACAATTGAAAACAAAAGGGATAGATTAATAACCATTTTAGTAACGCCATTAATGAGTTGCTCAGCACGATTACCTGTGTATGTTTTGTTAGTAGGAATGGCGGTTCCTCAAAAATCGTTTTATGGAATAATTAGCTTACAAGCCTTAGCCATGCTTCTATTGTATATGTTAGGATTCATCGCCGCAATAGTGGTGGCGCTGGTTTTAACAGCGGTAATGAAGAAAAAAGAACGTAGTTATTTCATCATGGAATTGCCAATTTATCGTATGCCACGATGGAGCAATGTGATAATCACGATGTGGGAAAAAGCTAAAATTTTCACTTTAAATGCAGGGAAAATAATTATGGCAATTGCTGTTGTACTTTGGTTTTTAGCGTCATTTGGCCCATCGCAAAGTATGGATGACATTCGTACACAAAAGGCAAATGAACTAACATTGCATCCTGAAAAAGCAAATGAAATTGAAAGTTTGTATCAATCAAAAAAATTAGAAAATAGCTACGCAGGTCATTTAGGAAAATTTATTGAGCCAGCTATTAAGCCTTTGGGTTATGATTGGAAAATAGGAATTGCTTTAATTACCTCATTTGCTGCTCGTGAAGTTTTTGTAGGAACGATGAGTACTTTGTACAGCGTTGGCAACAACGATACAGAAAACAAGAAAACGTTGCAGCAAAAAATGATGAGCGAAAAACACTCTGATACAGGATTTCCTGTTTTCTCAATTGCTGCGGTTTTTTCCTTGTTGATTTTTTATGCTTTCGCAATGCAATGTATGAGTACTATTGCTGTTGTATATCGTGAAAGCGGAAGTTGGAAATGGGCTGCTGTTCAAATAGTGTATATGACGGCATTGGCTTATGCTTCAAGTTTTGCTGTTTATCATTTATTGAGTTAATTTTAATGTGAGATGAAAAAAATAATATTGCCGCTTTTTCTACTATTTATAATTGCATCAGCATTTAAAGGCGATGGATTGAATTATAAAAAAATCACCGCTATTGATACTAAGTCGTCTCATTTTACGACAGATAATCTTCAAAATTTTTATTTGATTGAAGACAATAAAATTGTTCAATACAACAACTTAGGATTAAAGCAAAAGGAATTTAACGAAGTAAAATTTGGCAGACCAGGCTTAATTGAGGCTAGTAATCCGTTACAAATTTTGGTGTTATATCCTAATCAAGCAAAAGCTCTAATTTTAGATAGACAGCTTACATTGCTTTACACTATTGATTTCCGAAGCTTAGGTTATCAGCAAGTAAAAACGGCTTGCTTAAGTAGGGATAATAAAATTTGGATTTTTGATGCATCAGAAAACAAATTAAAATTATTTGACTTTAATGGCAAATTGGTAAGAAGCTCAGAAGACATTACACAAATAACAGGAAAAGGAATTTCACCAGCTTATATGCTTTGTAACGAAACGCATTTATATGTCAGCGACCCAACTCAAGGTATTTTGGTGTTTGATTCCTATGGTGATTATCATAAAGAATTTTTTATTAAAGGAACTCGAAATTTTCAGCTAATTGATAATTTAGGTTTGTTGCTTTATGTAAAAAAACATCAACTAAAAGCCTTCAATTTAAAATCGTTTGAAGAAATTGATTTTTCATTGCCTGATAGTATTGATGTACGCCAAGCTCGAATTGAACAAAACAGATTGTATTTGTTACACAAAGAAAAGTTTATGCTTTATGAGTTTTAAAAACGAGTTTAGTTTTTGTTTCTTCCCAATTCACACAAAATTTTCTGCTTAATTTCACACACTTAATTTAAATTAATGTATCCAAATCTTTCTTATTTGTTCAATGATTTATTCAACAACAATCTTCCTGAATGGCTAAGCAACATTCTTCAAATATTTAATATTTTCGGAATCATGTTGGCGCTATCATTTGTGGTGGCAATTTATTTTTTGAAAAAAGGATTAGCACAAAAAGCTGCCGAAGGCAAACTACAACCATTAATAAGAACACAAATAATTGGCAAACCAGCTCAACTATCAGAAATTATTTTAAACGGAGTTTTAGGTTTTATGTTAGGCTATAAATTGGGATTACTAATCACAGATTTTTCAACTTTTACTAACGATATACAAGCAGCAGTATTTTCATCAAAAGGAAATTTTATAACAGGAATTTTATTGGCAGCATTATTCGTTTATTGGTTAATTTCTGAAAAAAATAAAACAAAATTAGATGAGCCTAAAGAGGAGAAAATATTATTACACCCTAAAGATTGGGTAGGTGAAATATTTATCAGAGCAGCTATTGGTGGCATTGTTGGCGCAAAAGTTTTTCACTTGTTTGAATACTGGAGCGATTTCACATCCGACCCTTTGGGTATGTTGTTCAGCGGCGCTGGTTTAACTTTTTATGGTGGTTTATTAGTAGGTTCAGGTGCTGTAATTTATTGGGTAATAAAAAACAAAATTCCCTTTCATCAAATTACAGATATTACTGCACCTTGTTTAATGATTGCTTATGCAGTTGGCCGTATTGGTTGCCAAATGGCTGGCGATGGTGATTGGGGAATTTTTAATACTGCCTATGCTGTTAATGAAAATCAACAAGTAGTAGCTGCTGCTTCGCCAAATGATTATCATCAAACATTTATTAAACATACCAATTATTTCAATACGCATTTTGAAGATACCTCCAAAGCTCAAGTTGGTTATTTCAAAGGCCCTGATTTTTTGCCAAATTGGCTTTTTGCTTACAACTATCCGCATAATGTTGGCAATGAAGGAATCATGACCAAAGACTGCAATGGTGGTAAGTATTGCGGCGTTTTACCATTGCCCGTTTTTCCTACGCCATTGTATGAGTTAACGGCTTGCTTCTTTTTGTTTTCAATATTATGGGCATTACGAAATAAATTAAAGATAGCCGGTAGAGTGATGGCTTTATACATGATACTAAATGGAATTGAGCGTTTTACCATTGAGCAAATTAGGGTAAATAGCACCTATCATTTTTTAGGCATTAATCCTACCCAAGCTGAAATCATTGCAGTTTCACTAATAATGGGTGGTATTATTTATTGGATATTAGCGCCAAAATTCAGCGTTAAAAATTCAGCAGAATAGTTTTAAACTTTACTATGTATTTATTTACTTTTGCGTTCTTCAAAAAAATTAAATTTTAAACAAACATAAAAATGGGATATTTATTTACTTCTGAATCAGTATCAGAAGGTCACCCAGATAAAGTGGCTGACCAAATCAGTGATGCATTGATTGATAATTTTTTAGCATTTGATCCTAATAGTAAAGTAGCTTGTGAAACATTAGTAACTACTGGTCAGGTAGTTTTAGCAGGTGAAGTAAAATCAAAAGCTTATTTAGATGTTCAAGAAATTGCTCGTGGTGTAATTCGTAAGATTGGATATACTAAATCTGAATACATGTTTGAAGCTAATTCATGTGGTATTCTTTCTGCCATTCATGAGCAATCAGCTGATATTAACCAAGGCGTTGATAGAAAGAAAAAAGAAGACCAAGGCGCTGGTGATCAAGGGATGATGTTTGGTTATGCAACTAATGAAACTGCTAACTACATGCCTTTAGCATTAGATTTAGCTCACGGTATTTTATTAGAGTTAGCAGCATTGCGAAGAGAAAATAAGCAAATTAAATATTTACGCCCTGACGCAAAATCGCAAGTAACTTTAGAATACAATGATAACAACGAACCAGTTCGTATTGATGCTATTGTTGTTTCAACACAGCATGATGATTTTGATACGGAGCCAAAAATGTTAGCTAAAATTAAAAAGGATATTATCGAAATTTTAATTCCGAGAGTTAAAAAGAATTATCCTAAATATGCTCACTTGTTCAACAATAAAATTGCTTACCATATCAACCCAACTGGTAAGTTTGTAATAGGCGGCCCACATGGTGATACTGGTTTAACAGGTCGTAAAATTATTGTAGATACTTATGGTGGAAAAGGTGCTCACGGTGGCGGTGCTTTCAGTGGTAAAGATCCTTCAAAAGTAGATAGAAGTGCTGCTTATGCAACACGTCATATTGCTAAAAATTTAGTAGCTGCTGGTGTTTGTAATGAAGTTTTGGTACAAGTATCTTATGCAATTGGCGTTGCTCAACCAATGGGTATTTTTATTGATACTTATGGTACAGCTAAAGTTAAAATGACAGATGGTGAAATTGCTAAAATTGTACAAAGCGTATTTGATATGCGTCCTTACTTTATCGAACAACGTTTTAAATTGCGTACGCCAATGTATAGTGAAACTGCTGCTTACGGACACATGGGACGAAAGAATGAAGTAGTTACTAAAACATTTAAATCTCCTGATGGAAAAACAAAAACAATAAAAGTTGAATTGTTTACTTGGGAAAAATTAGATTACGTATCAAAAGTAAAAGCAGCTTTTAAATTGAAATAAATTTAATTGAAATTCTAACAACAGAAACGTCATTCAAAATTATTGAATGGCGTTTTTTTATTTTAATTAAACTATCTTCGCCATTGATGAAAAAACAAGATAAATCTTTTACCGAAAACAGAAAAGGTGCTGCACAGCGCCAGAGTCCTAAATTTGACGAAAAGAAAAAAAAGCCTTCGTTTAAAAAAGAGGAAGAGCCAAAGAAAAAACATTCGGCATCTGATAAAAAATCGGATAGCAAAAATGATGGCAGTTATGATGCTAAAAAGAAAAGTGGCGCTTCATCATTTAAAAAAGATGACAACGCTAAAAAGAGAGTTACAACTACTGATAAAAAATTAGATAATAGAAAAAGTGCTACGGCATTTGATAAAAACAAAAAGCGAACATCATTTAAAAAAGACGAAAAGCCTACAAAAAAATATACTGCCGAAGGCAAAGAAATAAAACCAAAATTTGACAAAAAAGGATTCATAAAAGAAGAAGGAATTTTGCTTACATCGCCACAACCCAAATTTTATGAAAAGCGCCAACGTGGGCCATTGATAAAAGAAGCACGACCAGAAAGAGAATACAAGGAAAACAAAAAAGTAATTTTAACAAAAAAATCTGCTGTTGAATTTGAGCCTAAAACAGAAGAAACGCCTAATGAAAATATGCGCTTGAATAGATATTTAGCGCATGCTGGCGTAGCTGCCCGAAGAAAGGCTGATATGATCATTCAAAAAGGTGAGGTAACAGTAAATAATATTGTAGTAAAAGAAATGGGCTACCGTGTAGCGCCTACTGATGTGGTAAAATACAAAGGAAAAAAAATTGTGCCATCACGTAATTTTATTTATATTTTATTAAACAAACCAAAAGATTTTATAACTACTGCAAGCGATGAAAAGGGTAGAAAAACGGTGATGCATTTAGTTGAAAAAACTACTGACGAAAGAATATATCCTGTTGGTAGATTAGATAGAAATACTACTGGATTATTGTTGTTAACCAATGATGGAATTTTGGCTCAAAAGCTTTCGCACCCGTCATTTGAAGTAAGAAAGATTTATCATGCTACATTAAATAAACCATTAACCGAAGCTCATTTTAATGAATTAAAATCAGGGGTAACATTAGAAGATGGTTTTGCTAAAGTAAATGATATTGGATATCCTGACCCAATGGACGCTATGCAAGTGGGTGTTGAAATTCATATCGGTAAAAATCGTATTGTTCGTAGATTGTTTGAACACTTAGGTTATACAGTTGAAAAACTGGATAGAGTAATGTATGCAGGCTTAACCAAAAAAGATTTGCCTCGTGGTAAACATCGTGTGTTAAAGCCAATGGAAGTTATGCAATTAAAAAAAGTAGGTGGAAGTTAAATTCTGAATTTTTTTGTTGGGTTTCTTTTTGCATGATACACAGCTATTATCCTTATAGCTTTTTCATGTTCTAATGCTTTGTAGACAATAACAAACGGAAATTTTTTGAGTGGCGCTTCTCTAAAGTGAAGTTTTTGAATCTTAAAACTTTTTGGATGATTGGATATAAAATCTAAAGTTTGCTTCAATTCGTTTTCAAATTTAACGCCTAAACCTTTTTGTTTCAGTTCATACCAAACAAAAGATTCTTGAATATCTTCAGATGCATCAGGATGAAATACAATGTTATAGCTCATTTTTACTTCACCCTTAATGCCAAAGCCTTTCTGTTATTTTCTTTAATTTGATCCCAACCTAAATTGTTTTTAGGTTTATCCATTTCCTTATCTCTTTTTTGCAGCTTAGCAATAAATTCATCATCAGCCCAAACAGAATATTCTTCATCGGTTTTAAGCATTGCGTAAACCATTTTTACAACTCTATCATCAGCGTTGTCTATTATTTTTTTTATTTCTTTTCGGGTAGATTGAATGGTCGTCATGCTATTCTTTTTTCAAATGTAAATACAAAAAAACAATAATTAAAATAATCAAATTGCCACACAAATATTTTTCACTTCCATGAAAAACTCCAACGCATGCATTCCGCCTTCACGGCCAACGCCGCTTTGTTTCATACCGCCAAACGGAGTTCGTAAATCACGAACCAACCAACAATTCACCCAAATAATTCCGCTTTCCACTTTTGCTGCTATGCGATGAGCCTTTGAAATATTTTCTGTCCAAACGGTTGCCGCTAAACCGTACTCTGTTGCATTGGCTAATGCTAAAGCTTCATCTTCGGTTTCAAAAGTTTGAATGGTTACTACTGGTCCGAAAATTTCTTCTTGATTGGTTCGGCAATTTGCCCCTAAACCTTCAATAACAGTAGGTTCTATAAACCAACCTTCCGAAATTTCGCCATCCATTTTTATCGCATTTCCACCACATAAAACATTTCCACCTTCTTGTTTTGCTAATTCAATGCAACTTAAAATTTTTTCAAAATGTTGTTTGGAAACTATTGCCCCTAATCGTGAATCATCGTTTTTCGGATTGCCAACTTTTAGTTTTTTTACTTCTTCTACAAATCGTGTTTTGAATTTTTCAGCGATAGATTTTTCAACTAAAATTCTGCTGCCACACAAACAAATTTGCCCTTGATTTTCGAAGGAAGAACGCAAAGTTGTCTTCAACATTTTTTCAAAATCACAATCAGCAAAAATGATATTCGGATTTTTTCCTCCCAATTCCAAACTCATTTTTTTAAATTTAGGAGCTATCTCCGATGCAATCACAGCGCCTGTTTTGGTGCCACCAGTGAACGAAATTGCTTTTACATTTTTGTGTTTCACTATGCTCATGCCTGCTGAATGACCTAAGCCATGAACAATATTCAAAACACCTTTTGGCAAACCTGCTTCAATGCAAATTTGCGACAAAAGAAAAGCTGTCATCGGCGTAACTTCACTTGGTTTTGCAACCACACAATTTCCTGTAACTAAGGCTGGTGCTATCTTCCAAGTGAATAAATACAAAGGCAAATTCCAAGGAGAAATACAACCCACCACACCCAAAGGCTGATGAACCGTGTAGTTAAAGTGGTTACCATCCATCGGAAAACTTTCATCATGAAAATTTAAAATAGCATTGGCATAAAATCTAAAATTATCAGAAGCTCGTGGAATATCAACTCTTGTTGCCAACCAAACAGGCTTTCCATTATCAGCGCTTTCGGCTTCGGCTAAAGCAGTTTTATTGGCATCAATTAAGTTAGCGATTTTGTGTAAAATATTGCTTCGTTCTGCTCTGCTCATTTTACTCCAAGCAGGGAAAGCCGCTTCAGCAGCCTGCACAGCAGCATTCACATCGGCTTCATCTGAATCAGGAATTTGTGAATACACTTTGCCCAATGCAGGATTGTAATTATCTAACCACTTATCATTTTGTGGTTTTACTAATTCGCCGTTGATGTAATTGAGTATGGTAGAAGAGAGGTTCATTTATTTTTTTGTTATAATTTCTTGTTTGATTTGATTCATTGAAAATCCTTTATCCTTTCCACTTTCCCAATCGTTGAATCGCTTGTCAAAATCATTCAGCAACGCTTTATCTTCCCACCAATTTTTGGTTTCAGAAATTTCATTTTCTAAAATTGTAAAAATAGCTTTCAGTTTTTTATCATCAGCTAATCGAATATAATCGAACAATTTTGAACGAATTGCCGTGGTTGTCATGCTTCAATTTTTTTCAAAGGTAAAAGAAAATTCATTGTCAAAAATGGCTTTATTTCGCATTTTCAAAACCTTACCCATCCACCCAATCCAAATAATTTTCTTTTGTGTAAATAGTAAAAGCTGCTTTAGGATATGCTTTAGCAAAGGCGCCAGGTATTTTTACTTTGGTATCTGAATATTTAAATTCAAATGCTGAAATAATTTTGTTTTCCACTTCAATAAAATCAATTTCTTGTTGGTCATACGTTCGCCAAAAAAAATATTCTTTGTTTTTTTGTTGATACGCATTTGCTTTTATCCGTTCGTTGATTAAATAGTTTTCCCACAAAAACCCAACATCTTGCCTAACTTCAATTGGTTTGAAATCATTGATGATGGCATTGCGTACGCCATTATCAAAAAAATACCACTTTGGTTTTTTGGTCATTTCTTTTGATAAATTATTTCCGAAGCCATTCAATCTAAATATCACAAATACTTTAGTTAGCAAATCTAAATACCTATCAACAGTATTTTTGCTGATGCCCAAACGCTTACCCATATCTTCACTGCTGCTTTCACTACCTACTTGAAAGGCAAGTAATTGCAATAATTTTTTTAGTTTATCGCTTTGTTTGACATTTTCAAACTCTAAAATATCTTTTAACAAATATTGATTTACTAATAGCTTTAAATATTCTTCTTTTTCTTTATTAGTGGTTAGTCTTAACACTTCGGGGTAACTTCCATAAATCAATCTATCTGATAAATTTGCTTTTGTTTGAAGAAGATTTTCTTGCTCTTTTAATTCACATTGTGCTATTGGGTATAAGGTATATTCATAGCTTCTGCCCACCAATGGTTCGCCTGCGCCTTGTTGCAAATTAAAAGTTGACGATCCTGAAAGTATGATGTGTAAAGGTTTTATTTCATCAATCATTAGTTTGGCAATTTTACCAATTTCAGGAATGTGATGTGCTTCATCAATAATTAGCAGCTGTTTTTCTCCTATAATTTTTTTGTAATTGGCTACTGACCGCCGAAGCAACAGCTCTCTAACATCTTGATCTTCGCCATTCAACAACAAACAATTCTCTTTGTATTTATTGGCGATTTGTTGTAAAACTATTGTTTTACCTACTCTTCTGGCTCCTAATAACAAACTAACTTTTTGTGTTTTAATGCGTTTGTTTAAGGTTAAAAAAAGTACTCTATTAAAATCAATGGTAGATAACATATCTTTTGTTTTGAATATGCAAATATATCCAAAAAGTGTTAATTCCGTCAGTTGACTGACGGAATTTTTATTAATAGCGTCAGTTGACTGACGCTATTTGCATTTTTTTAATTCATCATCTTTAAAAAATCATCAAACAAATATTTGCTATCGTGTGGACCAGGATTGCTTTCAGGATGATATTGCACACTAAATGCAGGTTTGTCTTTCACTCTAATTCCTTCAATAGTGTTATCGTTTAAATTGATATGCGTTACTTCAATGGCTGAATTACTCAAAGCCATTTTTTCATCAACAGCAAAACCATGATTTTGTGAAGTAATTTCGCAGGTGCCTGTTACTAAATTTTTAACAGGGTGGTTTAATCCACGATGACCATTGGTCATTTTATAAGTTTTAATTCCACATGCTTCACTTAATAATTGATGCCCCAAACAAATTCCGAACAATGGTTTATTGGTAGCTAAAATATCTTTCACTGTGTTAATGGCGTAATCCATACTGGCAGGGTCACCAGGGCCATTGCTGATAAAATATCCATTAGGGTTAAAATCTTGCATTGCAGCCAATGTGGTTTTGGCAGGAAAAACTTTCAAATACATTCCTCTATCTGCAAGGCTTCTTAAAATATTTTGCTTTACCCCATAATCTAAAACAGCTACTTTTAATTTGGCATTTTCATCGCCAAAATAATAAGGCTGTTGAGTTGAAACTTCACTGCTTAATTCTCTGCCAGCCATTGATGGCTCGGCTGCTAAGCGTTTTTTTAATTCGTCAATATCGCTTATTTCAGAAGATATAATACAATTCATTACACCTGCATTACGTATGTGTTGAACTATGGCTCTTGTATCTACACCTTGAATGCCCACCATGTTTTCATTTTCAAAATAATCTTGTACGTTTCCATCGGCACTATGGCGGCTGTATTGTGGCATCCAGTTTTTACAAACCAACCCAGCAATTTTCATTGATGCGCTTTCGGTATCGGCATTTTTTACGCCATAATTACCAATAAAAATATTGGTCATTACTACAATTTGCTTATAATAACTTGGGTCAGTAAAAATTTCTTGATACCCTGTCATGCCTGTATTGAAGCATATTTCACCTGTAGTCGTTCCTATCTTTCCGGCGGCATAGCCTTTAAAAACGGTTCCGTCTTGCAGTAATAAAATGGCTGGTGTCATAAATTAATTTT
>JBDKJJ010000154.1:0-3990 GCA_039796635.1 Bacteroidota bacterium | reverse complement strand
TAGAAGTTGGAAAAATAGCCTTGTCATGCTACGATTATCTAAACATTTAATAATACTATGAGAAAGCAAGTTGAAGAAATTAATCTTGCAACCAATTTATTGGTATTGGCATCTATTATATTAATTTTTATCCTAAAACCATTTATCATGAAGAAAATTTTACTTCTATTAGTATTGATTACAATTTCAAATGTGAAAAAATCCAATGCTCAAAACTGCACAAACCCAACAGCAAAAAATACATTGGATATCAATAATGTAAATGCATTGTTGATGAATGGAGGCGATATGTGGTGGGATCAAGGATTACAAGTAGCAAGATATGAAATACCAAAAGGTAGTGGGAATAATTCTGAATTTTTAGGAGCTGTATGGATGGGTGGTTATGATGCAGCCGGACAATTGCATTTGGCTGCACAAACTTGGCGTCAGGGCGGTACAGATTATTTTGCAGGGCCATTAGATAGTAATGGAAATGCAAATGCAGGGCAATGCTCTGATTATGATAAAATATGGAAAGTAAATGCATCTGATATTCAATTTCATATTAATAATTCAAATAGAACAATTACTAATACTCCAATAGGAATATTAGAATGGCCAGCTATCGGAAATCCTTATGCAAAAGGTAATTCAGGCGTAACACTATTTATTAATAGAGAGCTGGCTCCATATATTGATGTTGATGGAATATCAGGTTATAATGCACTAAGTGGAGATTATCCAAAAATATGTGGCGACCAAGCATTATGGTGGGTATTTAATGATAATGGAAATGCGCATACGGAATCGAATGGAGTACCGCTAAAAGTAGAAATTCAAGTAATGGCTTATGCCTATGTGGGTAGTGGTCAAGAAAATAACACAACATTTTATTCATATAAAATTACTAACAAAAGCACCAATACTTATGACAGTACAATGTTTGCTTTTTTTAATGATGCTGATTTAGGCTGTGCAAATGACGACTATATTGGATGTGATACATCAAGAAATATGATGATTTCATATAATGCTGATGCAAATGATCAAGCCTGCCCTTCAGGATATGGCACTACAATACCTATGACAGGTATTGGCTTAATTCAAGCACCATTAGATAAAAACAACAAACCTATAAAAATGAATGCATTTACTAATTTCTTCAATACTTCACCAAGTGGATTGGCTGACCCACAAAATGCAGTTGGATACTATGGGTATATGACTGGAACATGGAGAGATGGAACACATTTTACACAAGGGGGTAACGGACATGGGGGTACAACCAATACAAATTACATTTACACTGATTCACCTAATCTTTCAGGAATCAATAGTATAACAGGGCAGCCTTACTGGTCAATGTGTAATCCAAACCCTGTAACGCCAGGTGATTTAAGAACTGTTATGTCTTTTGGTCCATTACAATTTGTGCCTGGTCAATCACAAACAATAACAATAGCAGCTACCACAGTATTAAATGTGACTTATCCTTGTCCGAGTTTTCAACCTATTCAACAAGCAATGGATTATGTTAAAACTTTTTTCCAAACTAATTCATGTGATAATGTTTTAGAAAACCCTGCTGCTGTAAATGACATTGAAACTAATAAAAATCAATTAACAGTCTATCCAAATCCTGCCAAGAATTCAATACTTATTAGCTCACAGTTATTAATCAATTCAATTCAAATTAGCGATATAATTGGAAAAATAATTAGTGTTTATTCCCCAATTCCAAAGCCTTTAGAAGGTATTGAATTAAATATTTCGAACTTGCCGAATGGTATTTATTTTCTTAAAACAACTGATAAAAATGGTAATGTTTTGCAAACTAAGTTTATTAAAGACTAGTAATATTTACTAACCTTTCAAAAGTATTTAATGTTCTGTCTAGTTTTGCTACTTGACAAAAAAAAAGCAATTTAAAATCTCCTGATTTTCGGAGCATGTCTGCGACTACGCTTTGCCTGATATCAATCACCAATTACTAAATTCAATTAACATTTGCTACATTCGTTATTCAAAACAAATAATACAAACCACATGTCAAAACAAATTTTTATCAATTTAGCAGTTACCAATCTTCAGCAATCAATGGAATTTTATTCAGCCATTGGTTTCACAAATAATCCTCAATTTTCAGATGATACAGCCAAATGTATGGTTTGGAGTGATTCCATTTTTGTAATGATAATGACACATGAAAAGTTCAACACCTTTATTACAAAACCTATAGCGGATACTAAAAAAAATGTAGCAGGTATTTATTCATTATCAGTTGATAGTGTAGAGGAAGTAAATAAATTTATGACTAATGGGTTGGCTGCTGGCGGCTTAGAGCCTAACGAAATGAGAGATTATGGCTTTATGCAACAGCGTACTTTAGAAGATATGGATGGGCATACTTGGGAAGTATTTTATATGGATATTTCTAAGTTTCCAAATCAGTAAAAACTTAACATCTTTCCTTATTCTTAAATGGTTCGGCAAGTTCACCATAACGGTTATGGTGAACTTGCCGAACCATTTTTTTTAAGTTCTATTGTAGAATGAAGAATTGTATAAGATGGTGAATGCTGAAAACAAAAAAGGCTTTCAAGAAAAAAATTAGACTGCACCCAAAAGTTTAGACAAATTTATTCATATTCAGATAACCTGTGCATAATGATTTGGTAACATTGAAAATTGAATTTTGTATCGTAAAAAATCAAGAAATAATAAATTTAAAATCAAACAATAAAACATGAAGAAAATTTTAGGATTATGTACATTAGTATTAGTTGCTTTGATGTCATTAGTAATTGGTCAAGGCAAAGGAATTAAGGTAAAAGGTAGCGATACTGTATTACCATTATCTCAAAAGGAAGCTGAGAAATTTATGAAAGCAAATCAAGGTAGTTCAATCACTGTAATAGGCGGTGGTAGTGGTGTTGGAATTGCGGCTTTATTAGATGGTACAACTGATATAGCACAATCATCTCGTAAGTTAAAAATGGATGAAAAATTAAAATTACAAGAAGCTGGTAGAAATATTAAAGAAGTTCAAGTTGCTTGGGATGCACTTTCGTTAATTGTACATCCTTCAAACCAAGTTAAACAATTAACTCGTGAGCAAATTGAAGGTATTTATACCGGTAAAATTAAAAACTGGAAAGAAGTTGGTGGCGCTGATTTAGCAATAGTTGCTTATAGCCGTGAATCATCATCTGGTACTTATGAATTTTTTAAAGAACATGTAATGAATAAGAAAAATTTTGGTACTTCAATTTTAAATATGCCTGCAACAGGTGCTATTGTTCAATCAGTATCACAAACTAAAGGTGCAATTGGTTACATTGGTTTTGCATACATGGAAAAAAATGTTAGAGATATTAAAGTATCTTATGACAAAGGCAAAACTTACATTGAGCCAACTGTAGCTAATGCAAAATCAAAAGTATATCCTATAACTCGTCCGTTATATTACTACTTTGATAAAAAAATTGAAAAACAAGTTTCATCATTTGTAAATTACATTTTAAGTGCTGAAGGACAAAAAAATGTATCTGATGTTGGATATATTCCATTAAACTAAATTTATTTTACACAAGAAAAAAGCACACTACATTAAAGTGTGCTTTTTGTTTTGGTAACATTAAATTAACATTAGGTATTTAGTTTCGCATCACATTAAATTCAAAAATTTAAATTTCAATATAAATACTTTTTGTGCTAAATAAATTCTTTGATAGTCTCACTACAGGGTTCATTAAAACAAGCGGTTGGGTAAGCAGTATTGTGGTATTGCTGATGATTTATTTTTTGTTTCATGAAGCATTTGGGTTATTTAATCAAACAGCTTTAGAAGAAGGTTATGTTTTAGTAGTGAATAAAAAAAATCCTATTGAAAAATTATCGCCTGACCAATTAAAAAATATTTTTGATAGAGATTCAACTTCATGGAAAACTTTGGGTGGAATAGATGCTGAAATAGAAATTTTTACAGTAGAAGATGTTTCAAGTTTC
>JBDKJJ010000153.1:0-2720 GCA_039796635.1 Bacteroidota bacterium | reverse complement strand
AAATTATTTGGTTTTGAATTTAAAGTAGCTGATGCAGTTGCCAAAATTGTAAAAACTGAAGCCATTGATTTATATGTGATTCTTGCAGGAATAATTGCAGCAATCATTTGGAACTTACTTACCTGGTGGTTAGGTATTCCATCATCATCATCTCATACTTTAATGGGCGGATTTGCTGGAGCAGCAATTGCTAAAGCAGGATTTGGTGTATTGGCAGATGTTTCAAAAATCTATCAAACATTAGCATTCATATTTTTAGCGCCAATGATAGGAATGCTATTAGCCTATTTTATTACAATTCTAATATTACATCTTTGCAAACGAACCAATCCTTCAAAGGCTGATAGTTGGTTTAAAAAATTGCAATTAGTTTCTTCTGCTGCATTTAGCTTGGGACATGGTAGTAATGATGCTCAAAAAGTAATGGGAATTATTGCTGCTGCTATTTTAGTATTTAATGCACAGCAAAAAAAATTAGGTCATGAAAATCATATTTCAACTTGGAATGATGTTCAGAAAATTTACAAAATCGATACAGCTTATTATGCTTTAAATGAAAAAAGTTTAATTGCTGACACTATTGAGGGTAAAGCTTTTTGGGTTGCTGATGCTACTATGTTTGAACATAAAGGCAAAGCAAAAAGCAAACATGATTTAGCTATTAAAGATTATGATTTGATAAAAAATATTAACAAAAACGGGAAATTATGTTTTGGTGCCCCACAGGAAAGTTATGTAAAAGTTGAAACTTTCAAACCCAAAAGTGAAATTGCAAAAATACCAACATGGATTCAATATGCATGTTTCTTAGCAATAGGATTAGGAACATTAAGCGGTGGTTGGAAAATCATTAAAACAATGGGAACTAAAATCACCAAAGTTACACCTTTAGAAGGTGTAGCTGCTGAAACTGCTGGCGCCATTACATTATATGCTACTCAAGCATTAGGAATTCCTGTTTCAACAACCCATACAATCACAGGTTCAATAATAGGTGTAGGCTTATCAAAAAGGTTATCAGCTGTAAGGTGGGGTGTTACTTTAAATTTACTTTGGGCTTGGGTTTTAACCATACCAATCAGCGGTTTGATGGGAGCAATTTTTTATTGGATATGTAACTATTTTACTAAATAAACAAAAAGAGCTAATGATTTTCATTAGCTCTTTTTTTATATAACCTTTTCAAAAATCAGATAGTCTTCGGTTTGGAAATTATTTTTTAAATAAACCTGATGAGCAATCTTGTTGTCTTTTTCCATGTATAATCTTATACAATTCACATGATGTTCAATTGCTAATTTTTCAACATACTGAAGCATTGATTTAAAAGCACCTTTGTTTCTGAATTCAGGTTTTACATACACACTTTGAATCCACCAAATTAAAGCATTACGCCAATCACTCCATTCATAAGTAATCATTAATGATGATATAATTTCGCTATCAATTTCATTAACTGCATAAAATCCGTAGTGAGGTTTTTTTATTAAATTTTCAACACCAAATAATGCAACATCATCTTGCAGTATTTTATGTTCAGTTTCAAAAGCATTAGCCTTATTGAATGCAGCGATGGTTTGAGAGTCATTAATAGTTGCTAATCGAGTGGACATTCTGTTAATTATAGATTTTACCATCAAAAGAAGAATAAACCTTTTCTGTTTTTGCATCTATCATTACGTGCATATTATCTTTCTTATCTTGAATATACCAAACCAATCTATACTCTGAAGGTACAAAGTTGTTATAAATTCCTAATCTATAATATGGACAAATTCCATTAAAATTTATTGTTGCTTTTGCAATTTCAATTGCTCTTACAATACTTACTGTTGGTTTTGAAGAGGTGCTTAAAGTATCATGAACATAAGTCTCAAAAGAAAAAATTGAGTTATCTTTTAAGTTTTTTTCAAACGTAAATTGTCGTGATAAATTTTTCAAATCTTTATCAAAATCATTGCAGTGAATAATAATTAAGTTATCTTCATTAATTAATCTATACACTTGTAAATTACTGTGAGTAGTAATTGTATCCATCAATTCAGGAGCTATTGATTTTAAAATTGAAATATCAATCAAATGCTTGGATTCAATTATTGGTTGATAAGCATCGCAAATAGATGCATCTTTTTTGCATCTAAAAAAAATTACAGCTGCAATAAAAATGAAGATTAAACTCAATTTATTTTTCATAGTTAAAATTTGAATTTGTATTAATCAATCTACTCTGCTAAAATTTCATTAGTTGCTTTTAATAATATTTCAAACGCATTTTCAGCCATTAAGTTTTCTTTATCTAAGGTAGGATTTACTTCGGTAATTTCAAAGCAACATATTTTTTCACTTTGCAATAATCTTACAATCAAATCACCAGCTTCACGTTCGTTGATACCGTTTCTTACAGGAGTTCCTGTTCCTTTACTAATGCTACTATCCATACTATCTACATCGAAGCTGATATAGATATAATCACAGTGTTTTAAATAAGCTAGAATATCTCGGCCAACTCTCTCAGTTCCCATTCTTCGTAGTTCATTAGTAGCAACCACTTTAATTTTATTGCTTTTAATAATAAATTCTTCTTGTGATTCAAAATCTCTTAAACTCACAAATACTAAATCTCGTGGTGAAATTTTAGGAATTACATTCCCTAAGCCTTTTAATTTGTTCCAATATTCAACTGTTTCAGCATCGGGTTTATTGGCTTGTTTTTCTAAATT
>JBDKJJ010000152.1:0-2591 GCA_039796635.1 Bacteroidota bacterium | reverse complement strand
TTTTATTTCATCTTCCCACCAAATATCTCTGCCATTCATCATGCTTATAGGTGTTCGTGTACGAGTTAATACAATAACTTTTTTTACTGAGTTGCATTGCATTAAAGCATCATCAATAATGGGTTTTAAATTAATTTCTTTATTTCCTCTAAATCCACCATCAGCTGTGATAACAATATTACATTGCGCATCATTTATTCTATCAGCAATACTTTGAGCTGAAAACCCACCAAAAACTACTGAGTGAATTGCGCCAATTCTTGCACAAGCTAAAACTGCAATGGCTAACTCAGGAACCATTGGCATATAGATGCAAATTCTATCGCCTTTTTTTGCTCCGTTGTTTTTTAAAACGTGTGCAAATTGATTTACTCTTTCTAATAATTCTTTATAGCTAATTGTTCTATGGTTTTCATTTGGGTTGTTGCTTTCCCAAATAATAGCTGTTGCATCTGGTTGTGTTTCAGCCCATCTATCCAAACAGTTTTCGGTAATATTTAATTTTCCACCTTGAAACCATTCAGTTTTAGGTTCATTAAAATTCCAATTTAAAACTGAATTATATTTTTTTTTCCATCTGAAGTGTGAAGCAATATCATTCCAAAAATTTTCAGGATTTTCAATGCTTTGCTTATATGCTTGATGATATTGTTCTAAAGATTTTATTTGGTATGGATAGCTCATTTTTTTGCTAAATTTATAATTACAATAATAATTAATTTCCGATTGCAACAAAATAAAAAGCCTCAACAATTGTTGAGGCTTTTTATCTACTCTTTTATAAATCTATGATGGGTTATGTTTCCTGAAGTGTCAATTATTTTGCAAATGTAAGTTCCTGCTTGAAGTTTTGAAACATCTATTACTGCTTCATCGTGGCTAAAACTATAAGCTGTTTCGTAATAGATTTCACCAATAATATTTTGAATAGATATTTGCTTAATAATATTTTGATGTTTTATGTTAATTGTGTTTGAAGTTGGATTTGGGAATAAATAAATTTTTGATAAAAATTTTATGTTTTCAATTCCATCAATAAGTGTATCGTTGATACAATCAGTAGATTCAATGCAGTTTTGATAAGTAAAAATAGCAGCGTAACTACCTGAAACTGATGGTTTGAAAATACTATTTACTGCTCCTGAAACAATTTGATTAGTAGAGCAATCAATCCATTCAATAGTACCATTTCCTGTAGCAATTAATGTATCGCCTTGTTTTGTTATTTTAGTATTGAGGTTAACAACATGTAAATGTAACATCATGGATGAGTCGCATCCAAATTCATTAAATAATGAAAATCCATAATTTCCAGAAGTAGTGAATGAGGAACCATTAAATACATAAGGTATATTGCTACAAGTAGTATCATAAATATCTATAAATGCAGTTGAAGGGCGCTCAAATAAATGTAATTGAATAATTGAATCACATCCATTTATGATTGATTGCAATGTATCTAAAAATATTCCGGTGCCAAATACAATTTTACCATTAAAATTATAATTAGTATTAAAGCATACTGAATCATAGATGTTAACAATCGGAATTGCTTGAAATATTGTTAAATTTAGGGCAATAATTGAATCACATCCTTGAAATGAGATTAATGTATCATAGTAGGTACCAGAAGCGGTTAAAGTATCTCCAAGGAAAATTAAAGTTTGTCCTGCACATAATGAATTAGAATAATAAACTGGTGGGATTGAGGATATAATATTCAATTTTAAAGATATTATTGAATCACATTGACTAAAACTTACTAAGGTATCATAATAAATACCAGTTGAATCTAATAATTGATTGTTGAAAAAATAAGTTGAGCCTGAACAACGAGTTACATTCAATGAAGTAGGTGAAGGGGGGTTGAAAAAATTAATATTTAAGTTAATAATAGAATCACATCCTTCAGTGCTTTGAAGTGTATCAGCATAATTGCCACTGGTAATAATTGTTTGGTGCTTAAAAGTGTAGGAAGAACCAATGCATAAATTTTCAACTAATGTGGTTATTATTGGGTCAGATAGTACAAATACACATTTTTGAATTGAATCTAAAAGTTGATTAGGTGATGATGAATTATATAGAAATAGAGTTATTGCATACGACCCATTTTGATTAATGGGTATGTTAATTGAATTATGGCTTTGTAAGCCTGAATAAATTATATCATAACTTTGATTGTAGCCTGTGCAATTTGTATTAGTTGAAAAATAAACTCTCCAAACAACTGAATCGTAAATTATTTGTGAGCAATTATCAAGAGTTAGGTTATTGGGTTTGCATTTAATAAGTGGATAAACTATATTTTTATTGGAAGTATCAGTGAAGCAAGCATTTGTTTTTTGCCCAAAAGCAACAGCAGTTATAAAAAGCAAAGCTAAAAATGTAAATATTGTTTTCATTAATTGTATTTATTATTATAAGACGAAATTTTTTTTAGATATGTTGCTTTTTATTTATCTAAATCTAAGAAATGATGAAAAGTATCACTTCGTAACCCAAGGCGCAATGTTTCAACAGATATTACTTCATTTGGAGCAATATTTCCTAAATTTACGTTGGCACCAATTAGTTTAATAAACCAGGTT
>JBDKJJ010000151.1:0-7673 GCA_039796635.1 Bacteroidota bacterium | reverse complement strand
CATAAGTATAATTATTAGGTTGTTGAGTTTTAATATCGCCACTCCATTGCGGTGGTGCTTGATCATCAACATAAATTAGTTTATTGGTGCCTTGTTGGTAATGATAGTTTAGCATATCCATTTGTAGTGGTGCTCCAAATGAGTTGTTTTGATAGCCATTACGGTTCAAAGTTAGCATATTTCCGTTAGCATCATAGCTATAATCTGTATTGTAATCATTGTTTGCTGAGGTGTAATTTATTCCATCAAAATAATTATAACTGCTGGATGTTATACGATTCAATTCATCATAATGATAGGTTTCGGCGGTTGCCATTGCAAAGTAAGGATCAACTCCGTTGGTAGCAGGATGATAAGTGTGATTAGTAGCCCATGTGCTAATGTTTCCATTATATAAGCTTCTATCAAATAACGAATAGGGTGATGGACTATTATTTAAATTGGAATTAAATGATGAACCAGTTCGGTTAAAATCACCATTAAAATAACCTAATGTCATCCCAAAACCATCAGCAGTGGTTTTACTTTGATTTATATCACCATCTTTTCCAGGGTCATCGGTCGAAACTCCAATTTTTTGTTTCAAGCTGGCTTAATACCGATTACGTTCAATATAGTCCATCCCAAAGAAATCGGGACGTTTCACTCATTTGTACTATTTTCAAATTGTATTTACATATACCACTTCACATCTCCAAAATAGTTCGGACTATTTTGTTGTTGGAATTGGTATTAAATCATGCATATATCTTATTTTAAAAACAAAAAAGCCTATTTCAATGCATGAAATAGGCTTTTAATATTTTAAGGTTTGCCCTGTGATAAATTTATTTATTTATACATTACTTCCTTTACAGCTTTCACCGTTTTTTCAATACTTGGTAAAAATGCTGCTACCAAATTTGGCGCATAGTGCATGGAAGAGTCAGCTGTCATTATTCTTTTTACAGGCGCATCTAAATAATCAAATGCATCACGTTGTAAATTAAATGTAATTTCAGTAGCTACCGAACCAAATGGCCAAGCCTCTTCTACCACCACACATCTATTTGTTTTCTTTACTGATTCAATAATTGTAGCCATATCTAACGGACGTATAGTACGCAAATCAATTACTTCAGCACTTATTCCTTCTTTTGCTAATTCTTCAGCCGCACCTAGCGCCACTTTCATCATTTTATTAAATGAGATGATAGTTACATCTGTTCCAGCTCTTTTCACATCAGCCTTTCCGATAGGAATATAATATTCTTCCTCAGGCACTTCACCCATATCGCCATACATTACTTCACTTTCAAAAAAACAAACAGGGTCATCATCAACAATAGCAGATTTTAATAAACCTTTTGCATCATAAGGATTAGAAACGCTGATTACTTTCAAACCAGGAACATTAGCCATCCAACTTTCAAAAGCCTGGCTATGTTGTGCGCCTAATTGACCAGCACTTGCTGATGGCCCACGGAATACAATTGGGCAACCGAATTGACCAGCACTCATCGCTCTGGTTTTAGCAGCAGTATTTATTATTTGGTCAAATGCTAATACAGCAAAATTCCAAGTCATGAATTCAACAATAGGACGAACACCATTCATAGCTGCACCAACAGCAATGGAAGCAAATCCTAATTCAGCAATTGGAGTGTCAATAATTCTTTTAGCACCAAATTCATCCAACATACCTTGGCTCACTTTATAAGCACCATTGTATTGTGCTACTTCTTCACCCATTAAAAAAACTTTAGGATCTTTTCGCATTTCTTCTTGCATAGCTTCACGTAAAGCCTGGCGGAAAGCAATTGTTCTCATTATTAATTGATTTTTATTAGAAATTTATGGATTGCAAAAATAGAAGTATCAAGCGTATTTAATAACTTTTATGATGTGATTTTTGTAAAAACAAAAAAGGATTTACTTTTCCAGCAAATCCCTTTTTTTATTTTAATTAGTGATGATGTGTTCCATCATGCACATGGCCATGTTCTAACTCTTCGGCTGTAGCTTCTCTTACATCTAAAACACTACCACTAAAATGTAATGTTTTGCCAGCCATAGGATGATTTAAATCAACCAATACTTTAGCATCATACTGAGCTTTAATAACGCCCTGATAACGATTACCTTGGTTATCTTGTAATGGAATCATGTTGCCAATGGCAATAATATCATGTTGAATTTCACCTTTTTCATCAGCAAACATATTAATATCTAATTCAACAATTGCTTCTGGATTATGAACACCATAACCTTCTTCAGCAGTTAAAGTAAATTCAAAACTATCACCTGCTTGAACATCGGTTAAAGCTTGTTCAAATTTAGGTAATACATTTTGATGACCTAATAAGAATGAAAACGGACGTTCATTGTTCGCTTCATCCATAATCGGTCCGTTTAATTCGGTACGAAGTTGATAACTAATTTTTACAACTGAATTTTGAGTTGATTTCATTTTTTAATTTTATTATTATGGTTCAAAGATAGTTGTAATTTATTTAATTGAATTTCTATTTTTGCCACATATTCATGTCTTCAAAAAATCCTTTAGTAGCAGCAGTAATTCTTAATTGGAATGGTAAACATTGGTTAGAGCAATTTTTGCCTAGTGTAATGGCATCAACTTATTCTAATTTAAATATTGTGGTGGGTGATAATTGCTCAACTGATGATAGTATTGAATTTCTTGAATCAAATTATCCATCTATATCTATCATTAAAAATGAAACCAATTTAGGCTTTGCTGGCGGCTATAATGAAGTGCTAAAAAAAGTTGAAGCCGATTATTACATTTTATTGAATAGTGATGTTGAAGTAACTGAAAATTGGATTCAGCCTGTAATAAATTATTTGGAAGCCAATAGTTCAATGGCTGCTGCTCAACCAAAAATAAAATCATTTTACGAAAAAGATAAATTTGAATACGCAGGTGCTGCTGGCGGTTTTATTGATAAAAATGGTTACATGTTTTGCCGAGGTAGATTATTCAACACCACTGAAATTGACACTCATCAATACGATTATAATTCAGAAATTTTTTGGGCTTCAGGTGCTTGTTTGTTTATTAAAGCCCCTATTTATCATAAAGTGGGTGGCTTAGATGAATTATTTTTTGCTCATCAAGAAGAAATAGATTTGTGTTGGCGATTACAAAATGCAGGTTATAAAATTGGTTATTGCAGTTCATCAAATGTATATCATGTTGGTGGTGGAATGTTGGCTAAAAGCAATCCCAAAAAAACATTTTTAAACTTTCGGAATTCACTTTTTTTGCTTTATAAAAATGTTTCCACATCACAATTGTTTTTTTTATTTCCTAAAAGATTTGTGTTAGACTTTATAGCCGCTTTACAATTTGCATTGAAAGGAAATTTTGCGGATTCAATAGCAGTTTTAAAAGCGTATTATAGTTTCAGCAATAATTTATCAGCTTTATCTGTTAATAAAAAAAACATGAAGCAAAGTAAAATTTTCATTCATAATTCTTTTCAAAAAAACAATCCAACTTTTTATAACGGCAGTATTGTTTGGGAGCATTTCATTAAAGGGAAAACAAAGTTTTGTGAAATAATTTTTAAAGGATAATTAATCAAAATAACTCAACTACTTTTACAAAAAAATAATTAAATGAAAAAAATCATTATAACCTTATCAGCTATCTGTTTTATTGCTTTCACATCAAAAGCACAAGGATTATTTTTAGGTGTTCAAGGCGGATTAAATAATGTTTGGATATCAAACGCAAATGCTGCTTGGAGTGCAATTGACACAATCGACCCATCAAGCCATAAAATTTCATCAGTTAACAATACATTTCGTGGCGGAATTGGATTTCAAATTGGCTATGAATTTAATAGAAACGTTGCAGTTGTTACTGAATTCAACGGGCAATTTCAAGGATATAAATATCAAGATAGTACAATTTCAAAAGGTTTGTTGGCTTGTGAGTATAGTTCAAGTTATATTCAAATTCCATTACTTTTAAAATTAATGACGGGCAGAGATGGTTCTGGTTTTTTTGCAATGTTAGGTCCTAGTTATTCAATGCTACAATCCGCTTCGCTATCTGAAACAGACCCAAATAAAATGAAAATTTCAACTGATTTGTTTTCAAAAAATTTAATCAAAAAACAAGACATTAACCTTACTACAATTATCGGAATTCAATTCAAAGCAGCTAATCACATGATGTTTTCATTCGGCTTCAGAGGCAATTTTGGCTTAGCTTCTATCAATAATAAAACTTCATCCTTACGTAATTATACAATTCCTAAAACCAAAAATGGTTCAATTGGAATCAATTTAGGAGTTGGTTATCATTTCTAAAAATTGTACACTTTCAAATTCATTTGTTTATAATAAATTCTCGTCAAACCAATCAATCTGGCTACAATCCTAATTCTTTAATCTAATTTCACTTTCTCAAACTTTATACTTTTAATTTAGTTTGTAAAATTTGAATATTCTGATGAAAAGAATCATTAAAAAAATTGCAGTATTAGGAAGTGGTGTAATGGGTAGCCGAATTGCTTGTCATTTTGCCAATGCAGGCATTGAAGTGTTATTGTTAGATATTGCCCCTAAAGAATTGAACGATGCTGAAAAGGCAAAAGGCTTAGCATTAGATAATAAAGCAGTTAAAAACAGAATTGTTAACGATGCTTTGCAAGCCACTTACAAAGCTAATCCAGCTTCATTATATCATAAAAAATTTGCTGAAAGAATCAGTATCGGAAATTTTGATGATGACCTTTCAAAAATCAATGATGCAGATTGGATTTTAGAAGCAGTAGTTGAAAATTTAGACATCAAAAAATCATTGTTTGAAAAAGTAGAAGGCTACCGAAAGCAAGGCAGTATCATCACTTCAAATACTTCAGGTATTCCAATTCACTTAATGTTAGATGGTAGAAGTGATGATTTTCAACAGCATTTTTGCGGCTCACATTTTTTTAATCCTCCACGATATTTAAAGTTATTAGAAATTATTCCAACTACTAAAACCAAGCAAGAAGTAATTGATTTCTTGATGCATTTTGGTGATTTGTATTTAGGAAAAACAACTGTTTTATGTAAAGATACACCTGCGTTTATAGCCAACAGAATTGGTGTTTATGGCATTATGCAAACATTTGCAGTGATGCAAAAATTAGGATTAACAGTTGATGATGTTGATGCATTAACTGGTCCAATTGCAGGAAGACCAAAGTCTGCAACCTTTCGTACTTGCGATGTGGTTGGGTTAGATACTTTAGCAAAAGTAGCCGTTGGTTTGCAGCAAACTTGCCCGAATGATGAACAAGTTTCTATTTTTAATTTGCCTGATTATGTAAAAAAAATGGTAGAACAAAAATGGTTTGGAGATAAGACAGGGCAAGGATTCTATAAAAAAACGAAAAACGAAAAAGGTAAAACTGAAATACTTACTTTGGATGTAAATTCATTAGAATACAAACCAAAAGTAAAATCAAAATTTGCAACGCTTGAAGCAGCAAAACCAATTGATAATTTAAAAGAAAGAATAAAAATTTTAGTAAGTGGAAAAGATAAAGCTGCTGATTTTTATCGTCAAACTTTATTCGGAACATTTGCTTATGCCAGCAATCGTATCCCTGAAATAGCTGACCACCTTTATCAAATTGATGATGCCATGAAAGCAGGCTTTGGCTGGGATTTAGGGCCATTTGAAATATGGGATGCAATAGGTGTTGAAGCAGCTTTACAACAAATGAATGGATTAGGTTTTAAAGCAGCAGATTGGGTTAATGAAATGATTGCAAATGGTGTTAAATCATTTTATACATCTGAAAATGGTCATCGGAAATTTTATAACATCTCATCAAAAAATTATTCTTCAACACATGGTGCTGAGCATTTTATTTTGTTAGAAAATTTCACTGAAAAAATTGTTTGGAAAAATTCGGGTTGTTTGCTGAAACACATTGGTGATGGGGTTTTGAATTTAGAATTTACCACAAAAATGAATTCAATTGGTGGCGAAGTTTTAGAAGGTGTGATGAAATCAATTGACATTGCAGAGAAAGAATACAATGGTTTAATAATAGGAAATGATGGCGCTAATTTTAGTGCAGGGGCAAATGTGGCTATGATGTTTATGTTAGCTATGGAACAAGAGTATGATGAGTTGGACATGGCTGTCAGAATGTTTCAGAACGCATCAATGAGAATTCGATATTCTTCTATTCCTGTTGTGGTGGCACCTCATGGACTTACCTTAGGTGGTGGTTGTGAGTTTACTATGCATAGTGATAAAGCAGTTGCATCGGCAGAAAGTTATATTGGTTTGGTAGAAGTTGGTGTAGGAATTATTCCTGCTGGTGGCGGCACAAAAGAGTTTGCATTACGTGCAAGTGATGCCTATTTTGATGGCGATGTTCAATTGCCTACTTTACAAAAAAGATTTACAGATATAGCTATGGCAAAGGTTTCTACTTCAGCGCAAGAAGCTTTTGATTTAGGCGTTTTAAGAAAAGGACATGATGAAATTGTGATGAATCAAAATAGATTATTGGCTGAAGCAAAATCATCTGTTTTGAAAATGGCTGAAGAAGGATATGTTCAACCAAAACAACGAAAAGACATTAAAGTACTAGGTCGTTCAGCTCTTGGAGCTTTATATAGCGGAATTTCTGCAATGCAATTTGGAGGTTATATTTCGGAACACGATAAATTAATTGCTCAAAAATTGGCGTACGCTATGTGTGGTGGTGATTTAACTTCAGCATCATTAGTAACCGAACAATATTTATTAGATTTAGAAAGAGAAGCATTTTTAAGTTTAGTAACCACTAAAAAATCGTTAGAACGATTACAAAGTATTTTAACTACAGGTAAACCGTTGAGGAATTAGTTGGAAGAATTGAGTAGTGAGTAGTAAGAATTGAGTAATTAGAATTATAATAAATTATGCATAAGTTTAAAGATTTAAAAGTGCGGAAAGAAGCTGTGGATTTAACGGTTGAGGTTTATGAAATGGCTAAACTTTTTCCAAAAGAAGAATTATATTCATTGACTCAACAGATAAAGCGTTCAGCTATTTCAATCCCTTCAAATATTGCAGAAGGAGCAGGAAGAAATGGTACAAATGAGTTTAGTAATTTTCTTGGTATTTCAAATGGTTCTTCCTATGAATTACAAACTCAAATAATAATTGCAAATAAATTAAATTTTATTTCAGATAATCAATTAATTGGTATGGAACAACGATTAGATTATATTCAAAAAATGATTTTCAATTTACAAAAATCAATCAAAGAAAATAAACAAAGTAATTCTCAATACCCAATACAAAAATCATAATACTAAAAAGATGCAAGAAGCATACATCATAGGCGGACTAAGAACAGCATTTGCGAAATCAGGAAGAGGTGGCTTTCGTTTCATGCGAAGTGATGATTTAGCCATTAAAGTCATTAAAGCTTTGTTAGAAAAATATCCTCAATTGGATAAAAAATTAGTAGATGATGTTTTAGTAGGGAATGCCGTTCCTGAAGCCGAACAAGGCTTACAAATAGGACGAATGATTGCCTTAGAAGCTATTGGAATTGAATGTGCTGGTATGACAATGAATAGATATTGTGCTTCAGGCTTAGAAACTATTGCTACTGCTACTGCAAAAATTAGAAGCGGACAAGCTGATTGTATCATTGCTGGCGGAA
>JBDKJJ010000150.1:0-3190 GCA_039796635.1 Bacteroidota bacterium | reverse complement strand
GCTATTGAATTGGCTGCATCATGAAATCCGTTGATGTAGTCAAATATCAATGCTAAAATGATAATAATAATTAATAATTCCATGTTGATTTTGTTAAAAATTGAGTAGTGAGTTATGAAGTTATTTAGTAAAATCAAATATTATTCTGATTAACTACTAACGGTTAACATTTAACTAGTTTTAACAATAATGGATTCTAATACATTAGCAGCGTCTTCAGCCATATCAGTAGCCGTTTCAAGGGCTGATAAAACTTCTTTCATTTTAATTAAATGAATGGCGTCTTTTTCATTTTCAAATAAATCAGCCACCGCAGTATCATAAATATCATCAGCATGGTTTTCAATGCTATTCAATCTAACACAAGCATCAGTAATGTTTCTAAGATTTTTTAAATTTCTTAATTCCATGATGGCTTTTTGAAGTTCAATGGTGCTTTGATGAATTAAATCAGCCAATTTCACCATAGCAGGCGTTGACTTTTCAATTTTATACATTTTCATCCGTTTACTTGCACCATGAATGTAATCAGCTATTTCGTCAATTGATGAAGCTAATCTATGGATATCTTCTCTATCAAATGGTGTGATAAAAGTTTTTCCTAATTCAAGGTATATTCTATGCGCACATTGGTCGAGTACATGCTCTAAGTTTTCAATTTCTTTTTCCAACTCAAGCTGTTTTTCAACTGAATTAGAGTTTACTAATTTGTTTAATGCATTTGCAATTAATACAAGGTTTGATGCTTGCTCATCAAAAAGAGTGAAAAATTTTCGATCTTTTGGTACAAAAAATTGAAAGATTGAATCTAAGGCCATAGCAATTATATTTTTTTCGCAAATGTAAATTTTAATTGCGATTTAACAATTAAGAAATTTTTTATTAATAATAAATTAATATTGAATTATTGACCTATTTGTTCGGGAACATTTTTTCTTCCACTAACTGGCAAATAATATGGCCTAAAAGTATATGAGATTCCTGTATTCTTGGTGTATCGGTTGATGGAACATTTAATATATACTTGCTTATTTCCTTCATTTTGCCACCTGTTTCACCTGTCATACTGATAGTTATCATCCCTTTTTCATTTGCTTTTTTTATAGCCTCAATTACGTTTTTTGAATTACCACTTGTGCTAATTCCAACTAATACATCTCCTTTTTTACCACATCCTTCAATCATGCGGCTATAAACTACATCGTAGCTATAATCATTAGCTACCGCAGTTATATAAGATGAATTTACATGTAATGCTTCAGCATATAATGGTTTTCTATCAGTGTAAAATCTTCCACTTAATTCAGCAGCAATATGTTGGGCATCAGCTGCGCTGCCTCCATTACCGCAGAATAAAATTTTGCCTCCATTATCTAGGCTTTCAATAATTTCATCTACTACATTTTCAATGGTGGATAATATAAATGGCTCAGCCAATAATTTATGTTTTACATCTATTGATGATTGAATTAAATTTTCAATTTGTGATTTCATTCTTTAATTTTTTTTCAAAAGTAAGAAGTTAAATTAAAATGCTTCGCCAATTGTTAAATAACTTCCATGAGTTTTTGGTCCGAATCCATAATCAAATCTGATGTTAATTCTTTCTTTTGAATTAAGTAAATATCTAACTCCTCCTCCTAATGTCCATCTTAAATATTCAGCATTGAATTTATCAATTGAACTATTTACTTCACCTAAATTTCCAAACGCTACAATGCCAAATCTTTTATAAACATGAATTCTATTTTCTAAACAAATATTAGCTAGAAATTTATCTCGATAACGCCCTTCATATAATCCTCTCATGATGGTTCCACCTCCTAAGGCCGAATATTCCATAAAGGGTATTGATTTACCATTATTCATTTGCAAATTTATATCAATAGCTAAAATGTAATGCTTATTGATTTTGGTAAATTTCATGGCATCAATATATAATCTATTAAATTCAGCATCGCCATAAATAAATTTATTCCAATACAAATATGTTAAATCAATCATCCAGCCTTTATGAGCTGAATAAATATTATCTCTTGTATCATACAATCCTTCAATACCAATACCTTTAAATACACCACCATTTCTTCCATCAATTTCTGTATGAGTATCAAGCAATCCTCCTTTTTCAATTCCTTTCATTTTAAATATATCGGTTTCAAATTTTAATCCTCCAAAAAAATGACCATGAATTTTAGTCATTAAGTTAAAAATAATTCTACGATAATGTGTATAGAATCTTTCGGAAGTATCTTTTGTTAAATTTCCATTTCCCCAATAATCCCATGAAAAATTTGTGAAATCAATTTCTCCTTCACTGTAAAATTTTCTGTTTTTGAAATAAATATTAAACGGAAGTAAGGCCAAAAATTGTTTTTTTTCGGTGTAAGATGTTACCCATGAAATTTGTGAAGATGGAGTTTTATTATCAAGGTTTTTTTTACTTAAATTGAAATTTGTTGTTCCTGCAAAACCGCCTCCCCAACCAGTTTCAGGGCGAAGGAAAATAATTGGGAATGACCGAACAAATAATTTGTCAGTAGTTTTTGATATAATTGTATCAGCTTTGATAGTGGATGGTTTTTCTTGAGCCTTGCTATTAAAAGCATAGAAAAAAATATAGATACTAAAAAGAAAAAAAATTTTATTCATAATGTTTGAACAGCAAAACTCTAAAAAAAGATTAGATTATTTTTAAAAATCATTTTTCATTTTGAAAAATAAAACTACTTTTGTTTAAACCAAATAAATTATTTTATATGACAAAATTCATTTTAACCTTAACCATTTTCTTTGCTGCACTTTCTTTTACAACAGTAAAGGCAGAATCTTTTGAAGCTAATGATTTAGCTATTGAACAAACTTTCCAAAATAGTACTGAAATGACCTCAAATGCTGCAATGATGGAAAACATGATGACTTCATCATCAAATGCTACTCAATTTAAAGGTGGCGAAAAGAGTGCTGTTGTTGCGTTTCTTTTAGCTTTTTTATTAGGTGAATTAGGTATTCATCGCTTTTATATGGGTACTGCTACATTAACAGGCGTTGGTTATATCTTAACTATCGGTGGTTGCGGTATTGTTTATACAGTTGATTGGATTATGTTATTAATCGGTGTTGTTAATGATGACATCAGTAAGTATATTGATAATAAGAAATTTTTTATGTGGTAATTATTTACATAAAG
>JBDKJJ010000149.1:0-2756 GCA_039796635.1 Bacteroidota bacterium | reverse complement strand
TCGCCAAACATTGTATTTTTAAATCCGCAGGCTGGTTGAATGGGATTATAAGTTTGGATTTGGCTATACAAAACACCTTCGCCTGATTTGTTTTTGATTTCTAAAAAATTACTATGCCTATGCTCATTTTTATCACTGATTGAAAATCGATTACAAATCACTGACTTTTTCAAGTTCAATTCTCTGAATCGTTTGTTAGCTCCTTGTTGCGTTATAAAATCGTACAAAGGATTATAAGCCGCATTATTGCTTACCACTAAAGCTTCTTTAATAATTTGAGCAATGCTATTTGGTTTAATGAATTTTAAATCTCCATATTCATTATGATGATTCCCGAATAAGGGTTCAATTTTTAAAATATTGCTTTTATCCACTTTTATTTCATTCAATTTTTCTAAAACAAAAACTGAAAGTGGTAATTTCATCCAACTTGCAGGATAAAAATAAAATTCATCTGCTTGAAAACCATAAGTGGTAAAATGCGCTCTGTTGCTGCTATCACGATTGATTTGCGTATATACAATCTGCACTTGATACTCTTGCTGATTGTATAAAATTTGTTGAAACCAATCGGGCTGACCTTTCAATAAATTGATAATAAAATCATCATTGGTAATTCTTGGAATTTGAGCAATGCTTAATTGTGTTGCCATAAAAAAATGGAAACACAGCAACAGAATTACCCAAAACTTGAATTTTTTAAACAATCGATTTTATTTTTTAATTGCCAATTGTAGGTTAGAAGCGCCTTTATTGAATTTGTAACCCGTACCAAATGGTAATGATTTCACTTTGCTTGAATCTTTATACAACTCTTTCAATTCAGGCTGTTCATCACCTTTAAATAAATTAATAACTCCGTTATACGAACCATATAAAGTAACGTTCCATTTTTCATCGTTAAAAAATTTAATGGGAATTCCACTATCATCTTGTAAAACAACCCTTGAATTTTCTAATATTAAATTTCTTACTTGATTAAAATAAGACTTATGCATTAAGCAACTTGCTGCTTTTAGGTAAGTAGAAAAATCTTTTTTTGCTTTAACAAATTTTTCAAATTCAGGATGATTTTTATAATTACTATTGGATAAATCCATTGAAAAATAATAAAGCGTTTGATGATTTCCGTTTTTTGAAAGAATCATTTTCACTCCTTTTACTTTCTTTTTTGTTGCTATTGAATCGCCTTTTTGATAAGCCTTTTCACTTCCTTCTTCAGTAATTATAATTCTTTGTAAAGATTCAATTTCATAGCCTTTTCGAGTAGTGAAAATATAAAGCAATGGCAACATTCCATTTAAGTTCTCTTTATTGAAATTTTCTTTCATGGCTATGGTTCTAAAAAAACCAAAATTGGTGATAGCATACAATGAATTTTGAATTTGTTTTAAATAATGATTCAGTGAAGTATCAGTAAGGTTTTCTAATTTTTTGGCATCTCCAACAGGTTCTAAACCCACCATTATATAAGTATTAGCTTGTGGGAAAAAACTATTTGCGTAATAAAAATCAGGACCACTAAATGGATAAAACAAAGTTGAATTAGATGAAACATTTTTTAACTCAGAAGCCGACCAATTATAAATTAAAGAGAATTTTTTTCTTTCTAATCTAGCGAAAGAAGAATCCATACTTTTAGCATAGGTTTGCCATTCTTTAAATTTTTCTAACTCTTTATTTTCCTTATCGGGCAAACCACTCCAATATCTTGCAATTCGATTGAAGCTACCATCTGATGCACTATTTACAATAGTTGTATCTTTTTTAGTTACAGCATTTGTTGTAGAATTATTTTGCCCACAACTCATCAAATAAAATAGGAGTATTAAAAACATGTAAATCGATTTTTTCATCTTTTTGATTTAATCTAATTGTACTTAAGTAGGGTTAAAATTTTGGTTTTTATATTAGCAGATTAGCACATTATCACATCAGCTCATTAATCAATGTATTCTAATTTTGGAGCTGCAAATTTACTCTTTCTTTTGTGATGTAATTCATGTTGCATTAAAACTCTACCAAGTTTTCCTAGAAAAGGCAAGCCAATTTCTTTGTAGGCGTATTTCCCATCGTTCAATGTACCATCTCTATCTACAAAAACTGATGCTGACACAACAAATTCAATTTGGTTTTTGTAATCCACTATATAAGCGCAATCCGTTAAAAAACCATACGCCATGCCTACTTTGTTAAAGATGCGAATGCTATCAAACTCCCTCTCCTTTGGAGAGGGTTGGGGTGAGGTTTTATGAAAATTTGTATCATCACCAATCAATAAATATTTTCCCCAATTATCAGGATATTCTTTTGGGTCATAAGCTGGGTGGCGGCATTCGGAAGGATAAATGCTCATGTATTTGAGGAGGAAATTACGGTCTTCATTTCTAATGTCAATAGAATTGGAAACAATTTTTTTACTTAAATCATGAAGATTTTGTAAAGAAATGTAATTCGACTTTGCAAAAGATTTTGGATGATTAATGAGTGAATCTTTTGCATCTAAATATCGAAGACCAGCAGTTGCCCAATTTGAATCAAGTGTGTATGAATTATAATCAAAAACTAAATGAGAGAAATCAATTAATGAATCATGAATTCTAATTCGACTAAAAGATTTATTTAAAATTGGGGAGCAGGCATAATTAAATCGTTGTTGAATGTTAGAACTAAAATTATGGTTAAGCGATGAGGTTCCTACATAATCATAGATTGGGTTGAAACAAAAATTATTGCTGACAACTAACATTCTTTTG
>JBDKJJ010000148.1:0-3223 GCA_039796635.1 Bacteroidota bacterium | reverse complement strand
GTTCCTTCATTAAATAATAATGGTGATTACATTGAATTACTCGATCCAAATACTAATGTGATTCATTCTGTAAATTATAATATAAATTTTTATCACTCCAATATCAAAAAAAATGGAGGCTATTCATTGGAAATGATTGACCCATTAAATCCATGCAATGGTGAAAATAACTGGAGAGCATCTAATGATATTTCTGGAGGAACACCTGGAAGAAAAAATAGTGTTGATGCAATAAATCCAGATAATATTGCACCACAATTAATTAGAATTTTTCCTACTACATCTAATACATTAAAGTTGTATTTTAATGAAGTGGTAAATGAAAATACAATTACCAATTTACAACATTTTGTAGTGAATCAAAGTGTCGGAAACCCTACTACTGCTCAATTTTTTGATGCTACACATCAAATTGTTATACTTACATTTAATCAAGTATTTCATTCAAAAACGATTTATACATTAAATGTTTCAGGCATTATGGATTGTTCAGGAAATTTGATTTCAGATAAATTAAATTTTGATTTTGGTATGCCTGAAATGGCTGAGCAAAATGATATTTTGGTTAACGAAATTTTGTTCAATCCAAAAACATACGGGTATGATTTTGTAGAATTATATAATAACAGCGGCAAAATAATTGACTTGCAAAAATTGTATGTTTCAAACGGAAATTCAGTAAATACAATTATGAATGATGGCTATTTATTTTTTCCAAAATCGTATATCGTCATCACTGAAAACAGAAATAATATTTTACAAAATTATTCAACAACAAATCCTGACGGAGTTTTAGAAGTGGCATCATTGCCCACTTTTGATGATGCTGAAGGAGCGGTATTAATTCAAAATTCAAAATCAGAATTTATTGATTCTGTGAAGTATTCAGATGCTTGGCATTATGCTTTATTGCACGATAAAAATGGTGTTTCGTTAGAAAGAATTTCATTTGATTCAAAATCACAAGATGAAAATAATTGGCATAGTGCTGCATCAGTAGTTGGGTTTGCAACACCAGCTTATAAAAATTCACAAGCCATTGATAACTTAAATAACCAAGCTGAAATCACACTTCAACCCAAAGTTTTTTCGCCTGATAATGATGGCATTGACGATGTTTTATTGATAAATTATAATTTGGATTTGGCAGGATATAGTGCAAAAATTTCAATATTTGATGTTGAAGGAAATTCAATTAAAACAATTTCAAACCTACAAACGCTTGAACAAAAAGGCTTTTTTCAATGGGACGGAACTGATACCAATAGTTCAAAAATGGCAAGAGGTATTTATGTAGTTTATGCTGAGTTTTTCAATACGTCAGGCAAAAAAATTGTTTTGAAAAAAGATTGTGTGTTGGCAGGGAAATAATTCAGTTGGTAAAATCTTATAACTGTTTACTTTAATTTTATAACAATATCAATTCAATTACGTTTCATCTTTGTATTGCAAAAACAAGAAAATGAGAAACGTAATCATCACAACAATAATAGTTGCTGCAACATTATTTGCTTGCAAAAAATCTACAACCACTACTACTGACTGTAGCGGTTCAAATAAATCTTTTTCAAGTGATGTGAAATCAATAATCTCGTCATCATGTGCTACAGGTAGTTCATGTCATGGAACAGGCAGCAGCAGAGGTTGTGGTCCATTAACTACTTACGCTGAAATTTATGCTAATCGAAATTCAGTGAGTTCTTCAGTATCAAGCGGAAGTATGCCTCAAGGAAGTACGCTTACATCAACGCAAAAAAATAATATTATTTGTTGGGTAAATCAAGGAGCTGCCAACAATTAAACGATATCGTTCTTTTCATAGGTTTAGGTTTTATTATAAAAAGGGTTAGTGCTTTTAAAAAGCGGCTAACCTTTTTTATTTGCGTTATTTTGATACTACACCTTAACTTAAATTTCTTACATTTATAATCAAAATTAAATTGTTTTGTTATGCATATCCTTCTTGTTATTTTAATTGTTATTGTCATTGTAGTTGTTTTAGTATTTATACTTTCTCAATTTATGAAAAATGAACATTACGTGAAAAGTGAAGTTGTGATTAATGTTTCAGCAAATAAAGTGTATGAGTTTTTGCGATTTTTGAAGAACCAAGAAAAATTTAACAAGTGGGCAAAAGCTGATATGGATAGGCATTCAACCACTAAAGGTGTTGATGGTACAATTGGTTTTGTGTATGCTTGGAATGGCGATAGAAGTGTAGGAGAGGGCGAAAAAGAAATTTTAAGTTTGGTTGAAAATAAAAAAATTGAAACTGAAATTCGATTTGTACGCCCAATGAAAACAAAGGCTAATGTTACATTTGAAATGGAAACTTTGACTATTGACCAAACTAAATTAGCATTCATCAATGCTGGAAATATTAAAGCTCCATGGAATGTTCTGCTTCCATTATTTCAGAAAAATTTTACTAAGGATATGAACGAAAGTATGCAAACGTTGAAAGGAATTTTAGAGCAGTAATAATTTGAGAAATTAAACAAATATCTTCCATCACATCTTATCTATCTAATAAATTAATATCAACATAATGTATTGGTTGAAAAACTTACGACTAATGACTTACGACTTAATACTGAAAATTTGCCTTCAGGTGTTTATATGATAACAATTAAAAACAAAACCACAAATGAAACTACTATCAAAAAACTTATTATTGAGTAGTAGTTTTAACAAAAAAACTCTAATTATATTAGGGCTTTTTTGTTTTGTTATTAATACTAATGCACAACAAAATTTTATTCCTAATCCATCATTTGAAAAAATTGACTCATGTCCTGTATATGCAAATTCAATACAATTAGCTCAGCCATGGGACACATTGAAAAATGGAGGAGGAGCAGGTCCTGATTTGTTTGCAGAATGTGGAGCTGTTGGATTATCTATTCCATTGGGATTTATACAAGGATACCAATATGCAAGAAGTGGTAAAGTTTTTATGAATTCAGATTTCTATGCATACCCACTCCCAAATTTATATCCATATTATCACGACTATATGCAAACACCACTACTTGATACACTTCAAAGCGGCAAAATATATTGTGTTACATTTTACGTTAACTTATCAAACCGTTCAAAATATGCCATTGCAGATATAGGAGCTTATTTTGATGATGGTAGGGTAAGTACTTGTTGGTATTGCCCTGCCATAGTTAACCCACAAGTGGTTAGCCCTGCTAATGTGTATATTAATGATACCATT
>JBDKJJ010000147.1:0-6888 GCA_039796635.1 Bacteroidota bacterium | reverse complement strand
TTGATTTTAATGTAGCATGCCAATATTCATAAACACCTGTTGCGGTGGTTATTTGCAAACCTACAGTAAAAGGGAAATCGCATTTATAATCTAGTTCGATATACACTGTATTTGCAGATGCAGGAATAGTATCTTTCCAGGTACTGATGGATTGCATGGTATCATGTGCAGCATCTAATGTGATTTGTCCTACAAAATTATCGAGATAAGATTCAGTAACAATTGATGAGTTGTTGTTTTTTATGATGGTTGTATCACCATAGCGTTTTACTAAGCTTGTGCCTACTTCAAAATTTTCTTTGTATCTAAATTTTGCACCATCGGTATATTTTGTTGTTGGGTTGATAACATAGGTTTTGCCTTTTTCAAAATTAATGGTATCAATATAAGATTGATAAAAAGGATAAGATAAACGTTTAATTAAACTTGCATCTTTCATAATACCTGGAGCAAGTAAAACTTGAATCTTTCCTTCTGCGATTACAGGAATCTTACAAGGCAATGAATAAGCGCCTAGTGGTTGTTGGTTTACATAAACCCATACATCAGTAATTTTGCTAGAGTTTGCGCCTTCAGTAGTTTTATCTGTGGTTATTGTAAAAGGATTAATTTCAAGATAAACTGGAATGGCAGAATCTTTATGACAAGATGTAAATAATGAAATGAAAAAGACTATTAGTAGAAATATTTTTTGAAATTGAATATTTTTCAATGGTAATAATTAAGAAGTTAAAAAGTGTAAATACAACGCTAATTTACGCAGTATTATTTTGTTTTATCTTATTTAAAATTTCATGCCCTATCAACATGGCATTATAACCATCAATAAATGGTACTCTTGTTTCAGTATCATTAATGATGGCATCTCTGAAAAATTCCAATTCCATTTTTATAGCATTGTTTTCATCTACTTTTGGAGCTTCAAAATGAATAAATTTTTTCTTATCATTTCCTAGTTCAACTGGTATTGCCCAATCATCATTTTCAGCAGTTGAACTTAATCGGCACACTTCGGTTTTCTTTTCTAAAAAATCAATGCCGATATAAGCATCTCGTTGAAACAAACGCATTTTTCGCATTTTTTTCAATGAAATTCTGCTGGCAGTAATGTTGGCTACACAACCATTATCAAACTCTAATCTTGCGTTAGCTATATCAGGCGTATCACTAACAATAGCAACACCGCTTGCACTTATTTTTTTTACAGATGATTTTACGATGGATAAAATAATATCAATATCATGAATCATTAAATCTAAAACCACAGCCACGTCAGCACCACGAGGGTTGAATTGCGCTAACCTATGACATTCAATAAACATTGGATTTAACTCTCTATCTTGAATAGATAAAAATGCTGGGTTAAATCTTTCAACATGACCTACTTGTCCTTTAACACCAGCTTCTTGAATGAGTGTAATTAAATGTTTGGCTTCATCTAATGTGTTAGTTAAAGGCTTTTCTACAAAAACGTGTTTCTTTTTTTTTAAACAAGCTACCGTATTTTCATAGTGTGTAGTTGTTGTGCTTGGAATATCCATGGCATCTACCGAATCAATTAAAGCATCAATAGAATCAAACCGCTTAACACCCATTTCTTCAGCCTTTGCAGCATTTTCATCAAAAGGGTCATAAAATCCAATCACCTCAATTCCTTCAATTAATAATAATTGCTGCATGTGAATTCTGCCCAAGTGTCCAGCTCCTAATACGCCAAATTTTATCATTGTTTAATTTAATTTTACAACATAGAGACATAAGAAATCATAGAAGTTTGTCGAAATGTTTATTTACAAAAGTTTTTTGTCCGTCTTTAAAAATATTTGAGCAATTAAAATTGATTAAAATTCCTTTAGGAGCTTTTAACAACTTCATATAGGTTAATAATTGGGCTTCATGAATAGGTAACATATATTCGACGCTTTAATCTCAATTACTAAACAATTCTCAATATAAAAATCACAACGCAAATCTGTTACTGTTTGCAAACCTTTGTAGAATACTGGAACTATTTTTTCGGCCTCAAAATTTATTTCTCTTAATTTTAACACATGCCATAAACATTTATGGCAAATGCTTTCGAGTAATCCTAGACCAAATTCTCTGTTTACTTCAATAGCAGCTCCTATAATTGTGTAAGTTAAATCGTCTAAATATTTTCTTGAAATCATTTGAAAAACCAAACTATTGTTTTCTAATGTTGCTATGTGGTTTAATTTGCTTAAATTCTTTTTATATCAGCGCCTAATGCAATTAATCGTTTATCAATAAATTGATATCCTCTATCTATTTGCTCAATATTATGAATAGTTGATTTACCTTTTGCAGATAATGCTGCAATCAACAAAGCTACACCGGCTCTAATATCTGGACTTGTCATACTAATTCCTCTTAACTGGTATTGGCGATTATTACCAATTACTGTACAACGATGTGGGTCACACAAAATAATCTGAGCACCCATTTCAATCAATTTATCAGTAAAGAATAATCGGCTTTCAAACATTTTTTGATGAATCAAAACTGAACCTTTTGAAAAGATTGAAGTAACTAAAACAATACTGATTAAATCAGGTGTAAAGCCTGGCCATGGCGCATCATCAACAGTTAAAATAGAGCCATCAATAAATGTTTGAATCTCGAATGGTTTACTTCCTCTTACCAATAAATCATCGCCATTCACTAATTCAAAATCAATTCCTAATCTTTTAAAAACGGTAGGAATCAACCCTAAATATTCATAGCCAACGCCTTTAATGGTTATGTCAGATTGTGTGGCAGCGGCTAATCCAATAAAGCTACCTACCTCAATCATATCAGGCAACATTCTATGTTCTGTTCCTCCTAATTTTTCAACGCCTTCAATAGTTAAAAGATTACTACCAATTCCTGAAATTTTAGCGCCCATTCGGTTAAGCATTTTGCAAAGCTGTTGTAAATATGGTTCACATGCTGCATTGAAAATTGTAGTAGTACCTTTTGCCAAACATGCCGCCATTACTATGTTTGCTGTACCTGTAACTGATGCTTCATCTAACAACATATAGCATCCTTTTAATTCATTAGCATCAATGCTGAAAAAACTGTCAGTTGAATCAAAATTAAATTTTGCTCCTAAATTTTGAAAGCCAATAAAGTGAGTATCTAATCTTCTTCTACCAATTTTATCGCCACCAGGTTTTGGTAAATAAGCTTTTTTATATCGAGCCAATAATGGTCCTACAATCATTACTGAGCCACGTAAAGCGCCACCCTTTTTTCTAAAATCTTCACTTTGCATGAAATCTAAATTCACATCTTTTGCTTCAAAAGAGTAAGTGTCATCTGAAATTTTTGTTACAACAACTCCAAAATCTTTCATCAAATCAATCAATGCTAATACATCACGTATCTGCGGAATATTGCTGATAGTAACTTTTTCAGGAGTAAGCATTACTGCTGAAATGATTTGCAAAGCCTCGTTCTTTGCGCCTTGAGGTGTTATTTCACCACTTAATTTTTTTCCGCCAATTACTTCAAATGCTGCTGACATGGATGGTTTGTTTTAGATGTTGCTAAAATAAATTAATTGTGAATGTTAGATGAACAAACCATTATTCAGTTATCAATTAAACCAATGTTTATTGTTTCTTTTTTTGGGTATTAAATACTAGCTATACATCATTACATTTGCGTTGTGCAAATAAATAAAACTGATACGCTAAATCTTTTTTCAAAACTTACGTTTAAAAGAATTTTCAATGCTTATAAAGTATTGTTGAGTTATTATTTATCAAAGTGGATAGGAAAACCTATACAGTGGGGAGCGCCCATCACCATTTCATTTGAGCCTACCACAAGTTGCAATTTGCGTTGCCCTGAATGCCCTAGCGGATTACGTGCTTTCACCCGACCAACTGGAATGTTGCAAAAAGATTTTTTCAGAACAACAATTGATGATATGCATAAAGAATTGTTGTATTTGATTTTTTATTTTCAAGGCGAACCTTATTTGAATCCTGATTTTTTGGAAATGGTGAAATACGCCAATGAAAAAAAAATCTATACAGCTACTTCTACTAATGCACATTATTTAACTGATGAAAACGCTAAACGCACCGTTCAAAGTGGTTTGGACAGGCTGATTATTTCTTTGGATGGTACTACACAAGATGTGTATCAGCAATACAGAGTTGGTGGCAACATCGAAAAAGTTTTGCATGGCGCAAAAAATATTGTGAAATGGAAAAAAGAATTGAACAGCAAAACACCATATATCTTCTTTCAATTTTTGGTGGTTAAACCAAATGAACATCAAATTGAAGAAGTAAAAAAATTAGCCAAAGAGATTGGTGTAGATGATGTAAAATTCAAAACAGCGCAGATTTACGATTTTGAAAATGGCAATCCATTGATTCCAACAATTGACAAATATTCAAGATATACCAGGCAGAATGACGGCACTTATAAAATCAAAAACAAATTAGCTAATCACTGTTGGAAGCTGCAACATAGCTGCGTTATCAGTTGGGATGGGTTGGTAGTGCCATGTTGTTTTGATAAAGATGCAACCCATCAATTAGGTGATTTGAAGAATAAATCATTTAAAGAAATATGGCACAATGAGCAGTATAAAAATTTCAGAAAACAACTTTCTGTGTCAAGAAAAAACATCGACATCTGCGCCAATTGTAGCGATGGAACTAAAGTTTGGGGAGATTAAATTTTGTTTATAGCATTTGAATATATTTTATTCTTTTTATTTCAGGGGAATTGCTGTTATTTTTTACCAATCTACAAAAGGTTAAAAAAACATTGAGTGCAATTAAATCGCAAATGGAATCTATTGAAAATGTAATCGGTATAACTTAGTATTTACTTGAATCAGTTTCAATCAAAAATAAATCTTCATTATCTTTTTTCATTAAATACCTTTCACGAGCAAAGGTTTCTAAATTATCTTGATTTGAAAAAAGAGCTGTTTTTGTTTGATTAATATTTTCAATTTCCGAAACATAAAAATTTCGTTGCTGCTTTAATTTATTCAACTCTGATTGAGTTTGCTTTTGTGAGAAAATATTATTCTTATCAAAAAACAACATCCAAACAATAAAAAATATAATAGTCAGCAAAAATTTATTTTGCAGAGGTGCTGGTATTTTTTCTAATATTATTTTTAAACGATTCATATATCAACGCAAATTTAAAATCTTGTTTCACTATTTTAGCATTTTAATTTTTCTTGCACATTCATTTTCAACATAAAAAAATTTTAGTAGCTCCACTTGATTGGGGTTTAGGTCATGCAACACGTTGTATTCCTATTATCCATGAATTGCTACACAACAAAAATGAAGTGTGGATTGCTGCTGATGGTGCTATTGAAGTTTTATTAAAAAATGAATTTCCGCATTTAAAATTTATAAAACTTTTCAACTATAATGTTCAATATTCAACTAACGGAAATTGGCTGTGGTTGAAAATGTTGCAGCAATCAAAATTAATTTTGAAAAGTATTGAGCATGAAAACAAATGGCTAGAAGAGTTATTAGAAACAGAAAGTTTCCACATTGTTATTTCAGATAATAGATACGGATTGTACAATAAAAAAGTGCATTCAGTTTTTATTACTCATCAATTACGATTAAGCTTTCCAAAATTATTTTCAGCATTTGAAATCATTGTTGAAAATGTTTTAAAAAACTGGATTCAAAAGTTTGATGAATGTTGGGTTCCTGATTATGCAGATTCAAATAATAACCTAAGCGGAAAATTATCGCATTCCAATTCAGCGTTAAAAAATTTAAAATTTATTGAACCATTAAGCCGATTTAAAAATTTTGTTCCTCAAAAAAACAATGTTGAAACTGATATTTTGATTTTGATTTCAGGGCCTGAACCACAACGAACTTTATGGGAAAATATAGTTATTCATCAGCTTGCTTCAACAACTATTATTCATCAAAAAATAATTATCATCGGTGGAAAATTCAGCAATGATTTTTTGGAAAAACAATTGCCCGAAAATGTTGAATACCATACATCTATTGCAGCTACTGAATTGTATTATTATTTGGCAGGCGCAAAAAAAATTATTTGCCGAAGCGGATACAGTACTATAATGGATTTGGAGGCTTTAAATAAAAAAGCAATTTTTATTCCTACGCCTGGGCAAACCGAACAGGAATATTTGGCAAGATGGTTGCACAATAAAGGGCTCGGAATTTTTGTTTCACAAAAAAAATTCCAACTAAAAAATTTTATTGAATAATGATTGTGGAATTTTTGCGTTACAATAATCTATACCTAAAAATATAAAAAGCATGATAAAAAAAATCTTTCTTCTCGTTTCATTAATTTCTATTTCTGTTCAATTTTCATTTGCCGAAAAAGAAATCACCACAAAAGCAACAATTAAATCAGCCGTAATTTATTTGCAAGGCGCTGAAATTACCAATTCATTTAAAGCACAAATTCCTTCTGGTCAATCTACAATTATTGTTCAAGGATTACCTGCAAACCTTAACCAAAGCACTTTGCAAGTAGGTTCTGAAAAAGGAATTACTATTCAATCAACGGAATATAGAATGAATTATTTAACACAAAATCAAAAATCGGAACGCATGAAAATGCTAACTGATACATTGGAAATGCTAAATATCATCAATCAAAAATTAGAAAACCAACGTGCAGTATTGGATGATCAAATTGTAACTTTAGCAGCCAACAAAGTGGTTGGTGGCGCTAATACAGGTATGTCAGTAGCTGAGTTGCAAAAGCTGATGGACTATACATTTACTAAAACATTACAGGTTAAAAATGATTTGATGGATATTGATAGTAAGTCAGTAAAAAATCAAGAAAAAATAACTCGTGTATCCAATCAAATCAATGAAGAAAATGCAAAAC
>JBDKJJ010000146.1:0-2939 GCA_039796635.1 Bacteroidota bacterium | reverse complement strand
AGTGAATCGCATAGCACTGAAAATATAGTTTTCAAAGGGCTTGACACATTAATTTTATATTACGATAGCCTTTCATCAGGCTATGATATGTACACCAAACAATAAGTATTTTTCTTTGTTAACTTTGTCAAAAAAAATAATAACAATACAATAATGGATATTCAAAAAATTTTAAGCGAATTAGGTATCAAAGCTGAAAACAGTGGCGTTTCAACAGGTTTGCAGTGGATGAAAGGCGAAGGCAAATCAATATCTTCATTTTCACCTGTTGATGGTAAATTAATTGCATCATGCACTTCAGCATCTGAAGCAGAATATGAAGCAGTAATTATGAAAGCACAAGAAGCCTACAAAGTATGGCGCAATATTCCTTCACCAAAACGTGGTGAAATCATCCGACAAATGGGTGATGAAATCAGAAAACACAAAGCAAATTTAGGTGCATTAGTGAGTTATGAAATGGGAAAAAGTTATCAGGAAGGATTGGGTGAAGTACAAGAAATGATTGACATCTGCGATTTTTCTGTAGGTTTGAGTCGGCAATTGTATGGATTAACAATGCATAGTGAACGCCTTAATCATCGTATGTATGAACAATGGCATCCGTTAGGAATAGTTGGTATCATTTCAGCCTTCAATTTTCCTGTAGCGGTTTGGAGCTGGAATTCAATGTTAGCATGGGTTTGTGGTGATGTATGTGTTTGGAAGCCAAGCGAAAAAACACCGTTGAGCGCCATCGCTTGTCAAAATATTATTGCAGAAGTTTTGAAAAGAAACAATGTTCCTGAAGGCGTTTCATGTTTGATAAATGGCTATGCTAATATTGGTGAAAAAATGTCGAACGATGTTCGTGTGCCATTGGTGAGTGCTACAGGTTCAACACGTATGGGCAAAGCCGTAGGTGCTGCTGTTGGTGCAAGATTAGGAAAAAGTTTATTAGAATTAGGCGGCAACAATGCCATCATAGTTTCTGAACATGCTGATTTGAAAATGGTTTTAACAGGAGTTGTATTTGGCGCATGTGGCACTGCTGGTCAGCGTTGTACAACTACAAGAAGATTGATTGTACATGAATCTGTTTATAATAAAACAAAAGAAGTTTTAGCAAAAGCATACTCACAATTGAAAATTGGAAATCCGTTAGATGAAACAAATCATGTTGGCCCATTGATTGATAAATTAGCTGTTGATGGTTATTTGAATGCCATTGAAACTGCCAAAAAAGAAGGCGGAAAAATAATTGTTGAAGGTGGTGTATTGAGTGGAAATGGTTACGAAAGCGGATGCTATGTGAACCCATGTATCATTGAAGCTGAAAATCATTTCAATATTGTTCAGCATGAAACCTTTGCACCTATTTTATATGTAATGAAATATTCAACAATTGAAGAAGCAATTGCTATGCAAAACGGTGTTCCGCAAGGGCTTTCAAGTGCTGTATTTACCAATAGTTTAAAGGAAGCTGAATTATTTTTAAGTAACAATGGTAGCGATTGCGGTATTGCTAATGTAAATATTGGTACAAGTGGTGCCGAAATTGGCGGTGCATTTGGTGGTGAAAAAGAAACAGGTGGTGGTCGTGAAAGTGGCTCAGATAGCTGGAAAGCATATATGCGCCGACAAACAAACACAATTAATTATGGCAATCAATTGCCATTGGCACAAGGAATTAAATTTGATATATAAACAACAAAAGCCAGCTCAATTGAGTTGGCTTTTTATTATTAATATGGAGCTAAATTTAAACACCCCTGCCCTACTTTTCCCAGCCGTTTCGTTATTATTATTAGCTTATACCAATAGGTTTTTAGCAATTGCTAATTTAATAAGAAATTTGAAAAATGACAAAACGAATCACCCTAATTTATTAGGACAGATAAACAATTTACAGAAACGAATAATAGTGATTAGAAATATGCAAGGCTTTGGAATAAGCAGCTTGTTATTATGTGTTCTTACTATGTTTTTAGTTTATACAAGAATGCAAATTTCTGCTCAAATAATTTTTGGAATAAGCCTAATATTTATGATAATTTCTTTAGCATTATCATTAAGAGAGATATTAATGAGTGCTGAAGCAATTAAACTTGAGCTAAGTGATTTGAAAAAAGTAGAAAAGTAATTTCCCAAAAACATATTCCCATTATTATCAGGAGTTAATTTTATTTTTGATTATTATTGAATTTCATAAAAAGCCATCCTATTATGGCAGCAACAGTTGATGAAATAATAATGGTAAGTTTTGAAATATCTTGAAGGTGTGAAGTATCAAATGCTAAAAGCGAAATAAATATACTCATCGTAAAACCAATACCACCTAACATCCCCACTCCAATAATCAATTTCATATTTATTTCATCGGGCAATTTTCCTATATTAATTTTTTGTGCCAAATAGGTAAAAAGCGAAATCCCTAAAGGCTTTCCTATTACCAATCCTAAAAAAATACCAATTGCATTTGCTGAAATTAAACTGGAAGCAACATCAGCAGGAATTATTATAGATGTATTAGCCAAAGCGAACAATGGCACTACAAAAAATGCAACTGGTTTATCTAATTGACAATAAAATTTTTCAGCTAATGAAACCGTATTATTGCTTTTAAAAGGAATGGCAATAGCTAACAAAACACCGCTAATTGTAGGATGAATACCTGATTTAAGCGTACAAAACCACATTAATAATCCGCCGATAATGTACACTAACAAGTTTGAAAAATTAATTTTATTAGTAATTAATAACATTACCCAAATTGAAATTGCAGCTATTAAATAAACCAATAAAATATGTTGAGAATAAAAAACAGCAATGGTGATAATAGCCCCCAAATCATCAATGATGGCTAATGATGCTAAAAATAACTTTAAAGAAAGCGGAATTCGGTTACCTAATAAAGATAAAATACCTAATGAAAAGGCTATGTCAGTTGCCATCGGAAT
>JBDKJJ010000145.1:0-12491 GCA_039796635.1 Bacteroidota bacterium | reverse complement strand
AATTCCAAGAAAAAAGTAGATAAAATAAAAACGTCTATTTTTTAGTATCCAAAAATGTGATTTGTTATCTGAAAAATAAAAAAACGTATTTTGTAATATAAAATATTATTCTATATTTAGTGCAATCTCAAAAAAATAGATATGCACCAAATTTTAAACTTTAAAAAAGCAGTACTCTTTTTTTCACTTTTTATTATTGGCTTAACTGCGTTTGTGCAAAATACTAATGCTCAAATAATTAGTAGCAGTGTGCAAATTACATCTGTGAACTTGCATTCATTTAGTGCTTGTGGTAATGCTGATACAATAAGAGTAACTGTAACCAATGTAAGTTCATCGGCTATTAGTGATTGTAATGTACGGGTTAAAATGCCATTAGGGTTTCACTATATTAATAATAGTGTGTTTGGTGGTGGTGTTACGCAGCAATCATTAATTGGTAATGATTCTATCATTTTTAACATACCTAATCTATCAGCGTTAGGCGGAAACATAACATTTTTTTACACAGCCAAAGTAAGTTGCGATATTTTAACTTACATACAAAATTTTGGTTCAGGAAACATTAAAAACCGAATTGATGCATTTTGGAATACCAATAATTTCTTTAACCGATTAACAACTTCTGCCATTCCTGTATTGGTTCCATCTGTTTCGGTGAGTATGATTACTAATCAAAATTATTCAAGTAGTATAAATCCACCATTTACATTTACCCGTACAATAAGAGTTACCAATGGTGGTAATGGTTATATTTTGCCTAGTTCATTAAAATTTTTAGATGCAAACACAGCCAATATTTCTATTCAAAGTGTATTACCAAATTTTGGAAATATGAATTTAAATGGAGGAGTGAACGGAGATAGCACAATTATTACTTTTTCAGCCAGCGATATTATTAATCATGCTTTGAATGATGATGGCGATTCATTATTAGAACAAAATGAATATTTTGAATTTACTGAAACAGTTCAAGTATCAGGTTGTACTAATCTAATTAGTAATATGATTGCATATTGGGGTTGTTTGGGCAATACATGCATAAGCACAACAAATAATAATCAAACAAGTGCCTCAGTTACTTTACCTAATCTTTTTCCTTCATTAAATATTACAGGCACATTGCAAAGGGCTTATAAAAATAAATGTTTTAATGCCGGAAAACATTTATTTCGTCAACAATCATATAAGATAAAAAATACGGGTAATGGTTCGGCAAACAACATTATTCTAAATCCGGGTATAGTAGGCGCAGGTTTAAATATTAATACCACTTTAGCTTCATGGATTGATACAGCAAGTTTTTACCTGCAATATAATAATGGTTCATTTGTAAAACTTCATCCTATAAGCGTAAGCAGCCCAATATCAAGCGGATTGGCCTTTGTGCCAGGTACACCGCATTATGCACAGGTTTCTATAAAAATAAATTCAATTTTAGCAGGAGATAGTGCAGTGTTAATTTATAATATGATTGATACTTTACGCCCTTCAACTTATTGTGGTCAAAATGATACATGGGGCGGTGCAACACTTCAACCCGGCACCTATCAAAATTATTGTAATACAGTTACATACAACATTCCTCAAGGAACAGGAGGTTCAGTAGGATTTACTATTTTCGGATTAAGCTATTCAAATAATTTAGTACCAACAGATGCAATAGCTGGAAATACTTATACTTTTTCTCAAGAAAATTTTACTCTCATTTCATTATCTGATTTTACTGCAAATGATAGAGGTATTGCAGCATTGGTTTTAAAATTTGATAATGGATTAACTTGGAACGGAAATTTAAGTCAAGTAGGTTTTACAGGCCCAACAGGTGCACTTTGGAATCCTTATAAATATTATCAGCATAATGATACAGTGGTTTTTTATTGGAGGGTAGGGCAAATACCAACTATTTATGCTAACACAACTCCTACTTTTTCATTCAAAGTAAATTCAAATTGTTCAGGGGTTTCAGGCGGAACTAAATTTGTGTTTTATAATTGGACATTGAATACTGATTCAACCTGTGTTGGAAATAATATTTTTAGATTAAGATGCGGCACAATGAATACAAGTTTGCATTGCGCCGTGCCATGTCCTACTGGTGGTTTAGCTTTTGAAGATTTTAAAATTCAACGAATAAATTTTGGAAAAGGCGATACAAATAATAATGGATTGCCAGATGGAAATATTGATTTGAATAAAATAAGAACTGAACGTTATATGTTTGGCGATACCATTTTAATGAACTATCGTGGTCAAATTAAATTAGGCTCAGTTACTAATTTTACTAATGGTTATGCAAAATCAAATTTCACCGGTAACACCGGATTTATACCTGTTAATGCAAAAGTAAGATTGATTGATTCAGCCACACATACAGTTTATTCATTAAATAATGTGCCTATTACTTTCAGTAATCCGATGGTGAATGGATTTAGTTATAAAAGTTTTAGTATTGATTTTTCTCCATCTTCATTACGTTCATTAGGCCTGCCGCTTAGCTATACATTTAAGCAAGGCGATAGCGTATTAATTGATGTTAAATTGAGATGTACTTATAACCCAGGTCAAGCAACAAATGCCATTACTGAAAGCAATGAATTCTTTATTTCAACAGTTGCTAACCCAACGTTATCAGCATTAAAATATCAATGCGATGGTTTTTCAGGAGCTTTAACATCTTATGGTATTCGAACTTATGGCCCATCATGTGGCACTTGTAATGCTACCACTGTTAATAGTTGTGGCATAACTACCGTAACTGGTTCATTTTTTTGTGCAGTAGGCGGTGGAAGTTCAAATTTTGATGGCGGTAATGCTTTTCCTTTTGAATATCGACCATGGACTTATCAAAAATCAATAGTATATAAATTACCTGTAGGGTATGAATTTGTGGCTGCATTCGCTAATTTCTTTTTCACCGGAGGATCAGGAGTTACAACACCTTACAGCAACATTCCTATCCCAACACCAACACGAATAGGCGATTCATTGATATTTAATTTATCACCTCTTTATACTATAAATGGAGGAACAATTCCAATAAGTGATGATGGCTGGAGAGGGAATTATAATATTGTAATTCAACCAACATGTGAAGTAGTTAATGGAGCTACTGAATTAAATTATTGGTTAGGTGAATTTAAGTTTACTAAAGCTACAATTGATACCACTATTTGGGGGTGGAGCGATAATTTATTAGGAAATTATGGTTTTTTTGAAAGTGGTAAAAGTATTCATGGTCCGCTTGAAAATTATGGTAGTAGTATTACTTACTTACAACCTGTTTTAAAACTAAATTCTACTTTTTTAATTACCGATGCATTAACCAATCCTGTTGATATTGATTTTACAATAGCTAACCAATCAGGTACTTCAAATGCTGATAGTGTATGGGTTTCAGCTCAAAATCTTCCAAGTGGTATGATAATTAATAGCATTATTGAATTACCATCAGGGAATGTGTTGAAAAAGAAAAATGATATTTATAAAGTTGGAAATATTTTATCAAACGGAATAAAAAATTTAAGGGTAAATGTCACTTTTGAATCTTGCAATATTGATAGCTTTAAATTATTTACAGGCTGGAATTGCTCTAAATATCCTACCACATTTATAGCAAAAAAATGTATGAGCGATTCAATTACACTACGAATTTTTCCTAAACAAGCTGAGTTGCAGTTGGTAGCACTGAATAATAAATCAACTAATCCTTTATGTGCCATTGACACTTTTTTTGTTGATGTTTTGAACCCTCAAATTGCTAATGCAAAAAATGTAAAAGTATTTATGAAACTGCCACAAGGAATGAATTTTGTACCTGGCTCAGCTCATTTTAGCTATCCATTAAATTCACCTTATATAACCATTGCTGACCCTGTGGCTGTTATCGGACAATATAATCAATATAGTTTTTCAATAAATAATTCAGTTAATGCATTAATAGATTCAATTGGGTTACCAGGTTTGGCAAATGCGCCATTGAATAATCACTTTAAATTAATGTTTGCTGTAAATACAGATTGTAATTATTTATCAGGAAGTACTTTAAGCTTTAACACAACAGCTCAATCACCATGCGGAACTGATGTGAATAAATTTATCACACCAGCTAATGCATTAAATATTACTGGTGCAACAAAACCATATGATACCAAAATTACTTTCAGTTCACCAAACGGATATAATTCATGTAGGTTATCTAATGTGAATCCTATTTCCGTTAAAATTAATAACATAGGAACGGGGGCAACTGGTGTAAATGATAAATTTTATTTTGATGCTCCTTTAGGAAGCACCTATGGTGCAAGTTCATTTTCAGGCATTCATAATGCGCCTTCAGTAGGTACACCAACGGTTTCAAATGTTTATGGTGTAACTCGATTTGAGTGGTCATTGCCAAGCGGAATTGTATCAGGTGATTCAATGCAATGGGATTTTAATTTGATTTTAGCAACTAACTTGCCTTGCGGATTTTTCACTTTATCAGCCATGACAACCGCACCAGCACCTGCTTTGTTTTGTGCATCTTTACCTTTACCTAATCAAACTTGTACAATTTATAGTTTAACAGGAGTTAGAGATTCATTGATTGAAAATGTTTTTCCTGATGTTCGTTTTACAAATTTAAGTTCAACATCAAAAGTAGATTGTATCACTAATTCTGAAAAAGTATATTTTAATGCCACTGTATTAAATACTAGCACAACAGCAATTTTACCTGGCGCTAACTTCGGTATAAAAATTTATGCTGATAAAGATGGTGATAATCAAATTACATCAGTTGATAGTTTAATAGGAAGTGCTTATTCTACTGCCGGTTTAGGTTATTATCAATCACTTTCAATTGCTGATTCTACTGAGCTGCCAGCAGGTTTTGCTTGTAAAATTATTGCCGCATTTGACACTACTAATTTGTGTTTATGTTCAGGTACATTCAATTTATCTACTCCAATTTATCTGCAAAATGCTGGTGCTTTTAAAACTGTTTGTGGAGGTGTACCTGTTCAAATAGGCGATTGTTCAATAGGTTCCTATACCTACCAATGGTCACCAATTCAAGGTTTAAGCAACGCTACAGTTTCTAATCCTGTTGCTACTATTCAAAATAATACAGCCAACCCTGTTCAATATCTTTATTACTTGATTACTAATCGTGGCAATGGTTGTGTGAATATTGATTCAATGGTTATTACTATAAATCCTTCATCAGTAAATGCCGGAAATGATGTTAATGTATGTAAAGGTTTAGTAAGAACTTTGCAAGGAAGCAGCCCAATTATTGGAGAAACCTATACTTGGTCATCAGCATCTTATTTAAGTAATTCAGCCATACCAACACCAATTGTAAATACCGATACAGTAGGCATTAAAAATTTCATAATTACCGGAACATCTCCTTTAGGGTGTATTGCTTCTGATACTATGCAATTAAAAGTATTTGCATTGCCGCCTATTCAATTATCGGCAGCAAACGATTCGGTATGTAATGCAACAAGTGTATTGTTAACTCCATCAGGTTATGGTACAATTACTTCCATGAGTTGGTTTAATCAAGGTATTGGTTTTAGTAATACAGTTGGGCAAATATCAGTTTCACCTATCAGTGCTGATGAAACTTATGTAGCAGTGGTAGTAGATTCAAATTCTTGTTCAGCCGCCGATACGATAAAAATTCATACTAATCAATTGCCTATAGCTTCAGGTTTTACCACCAATACCAATGAAGACGTAATTATTTTCAATCAAAATTTATTTAATGGTGCTATTGATCCTGAAAATGATTCAATGCAATTAACTATTATTAAATCAGCATCAAATGGTGTAATGGCAGTTGCAGGAAATGGTATTTATAATTACCAACCTAATTTAAATTATTTTGGATCTGATACTGTAACTTATTCAATTTGCAATACTAATTGTTCATCAGATTGTGTAACAAATTTATGGGTAATAAATGTTATTCCGATTGCTGATGGCCCAACGGCTGTAATTGACACAGACTCAACAGGAGTTGGTGTGCTGAAAATTATTACAGTTTTAACAAATGATATGGATGTAGATGGGCTATCATTTAGCATTACTTCGGCTACACCCGGAACCAATGGTACAACATTTATAAATACAAACGGAACAATTACTTATACTCCTAATTCAACTTTTTTTGGACTTGATTCATTTACTTATACCATTTGTGATATTAATGGAATTTTATGTTCAACTGCAAAAGTATATGTAAAAGTTTCGTCAGGTAACATTGCTCCAATTGCCGGAAATGATACAATTACTGTATTAATTAATAGTTCTACCAATATTTCAGTATTAAATAATGATTCAGATCCTAATAATAATCCGATTGAAATTACAACAATTGGTAATCCAATATTTGGTTTTGCATCATTAGTAGGGAATCAAATTAATTATACAGCCCTACCAGGATTTTATGGCGTTGATTCATTTCAATATACCATTTGTGATACATCAATTGTGCCTCCGTTTCATTTATGTAGCACTGCATGGGTAGTTGTAAATATTGTAGCACCACTCAATGCCGTTTATAACTCATCAATGGTAAATGAAGATGCTTCAGTTACAATCCCAGTTTTAGCAAATGATACTTTAATAAGTGGCGAAACAGTTACCATCTTTATAACACAAAATGCAACTCATGGAACAGCCTTTATAAATACAAATGGTACTGTTGATTACACACCACAGCCTGACTTTAATGGCAATGATACCTTTATTTATAATATTTGTTACAATAATATTTTTGGCATCTGCGATACTGCTATGGTAATAATTAAAGTATTGCCAATAAATGATAAACCAGTTGCAGTGAATGATGTAAAATCTACTTCACTAAATACCAATGTGCAAGTTTCAGTATTGAATAATGATACAGATGCTGATACCACGAATGTTTTACCTCAAGGCAAAAACTTAAGTGTTTCGTTACCTATAACTTTACAACAACCTTTACATGGTTCAATTTTAGTAGTAAATAATATAATTACTTATCAACCCAATTTAGGTTATACGGGTATTGATAGCTTTGAATATAAAATTTGTGATAATGGTATTCCTTCATTGTGTGATACAGCAAAAGTATTTATTGCCGTAGCATCAAATGTTCCTACAGCACGATTCGATTTAGATACACTTCTTGAAAATACTTTTGATACAATTTTTGTATTACAAAATGATAGTGCTTATGGTAATATAGTTTCAAGTTTTGTTAGCACAAATCCTTTACATGGCATAGTGTTACAATTAGGCAATGGCTCAATAAAATATACACCAAATAATCACTTTAGCGGTGATGATTATTTCATTTACACTTATTGTGCTGCAGGTTCAAGCATTTGCGATACAGCAATTGTATTAATTCATGTGTTAGGTATAAATGGAAAACCTATCGCATTTGATGATGTTATTGCAATTCCAGCATCAGGCATGGCAGGTACAAGTGTTCAATCGGTAAGTATTAATGACCAAGATGATGATTCAAATATTTTACCTGAAGGAAATATATCTACAGCAACCATATCTGTTAATGTAGGTATTGCTGCACCAAAGCATGGCATAACTTCATTAAATCCAAATGGTAAATTTACCTATACTCCATTTATTGGGTTTACTGCTTTAGGATTAGTTGATTCATTTCAGTATATTATTTGCGATAATGGAGTTCCTAATTTATGTGATACAGCATGGGTGAAAATATTTGTAGGAGCATGTACATTACATGCTGATGCAGGATTAAATCAAAATGTGTGTGTTGGTAATTCTATAAATATTGGAGGGTCAACAGCAACAGCAACTGGCGGCTCAGGAGTATATACATATCAATGGATATCATCTCATCAAGATACTATAGCCTCAATAGCTAATCCATTAGTAACACCTTCAGTAAATACAACTTACTATGTAACTGTTACTGATGGAACAGGTTGTTTTTCAACGGATAGTGTGGTTTTAACCATACAACAAGCTGCCATAGTATCATTTAATCTCGACTCTATGTATTGTTCAAATTCAGCATTGGTTAATTTAATTGGCTCACCATCAGGTGGAATATTTAGTGGTAACGGATTGCAAACTGTAGCCGGTTCTACTTTTCTTAATCCAGCGTTACTAAATATTAATATAAACGAAATTATTACTTATACTTATACCAATAATGGATGTACTAATATTATTAGCCATAGTACAAAAACAATCTCAGCCCCTGATGCAAAAAATGATACAGTAGATGTTAGTAATGAAGGTTTATTACTTATAGATGTTGTTAACAATGATATTATTAGTTTACCACCAAAGTATTTTATTGCAGTAACTTCTTTCACATCAAATGCAACCGCTACTATAATTAATAATCAAATTCAATATACACCAAATGTTGGATTTATTGGGTTAGATTCAGTTGGTTATTTATTATCCGATACATCTTCATTGAAAAATTGTGCAGATGCTGCAATGTTATATATCCGAGTAAATCCTAAAGCCATCAATGATACCTTCGGGTTTACTACCGCAATAGATTGCGAAGTTAATTTATATGAAATATTAAAAAATGATTACGTAGGATTATCCACCAACTCTATTTCTGTATTTATTGACCAACCTACATCTAATGGTGAATTATCAGTTTCAGCTAATACAATAAGCTATAAACCAAATGTAGGATTTGTAGGCATTGATTCATTAAAATATTCATTAATCGTAAACGGACTTACTTCAAAAGCAACCGCTTATTTTAACACAGAATGCCGAGCCGAATGCAAGTTCGCTCAAGGGCTATCCCCAAATGAAGATGGTAAAAATGATGTCTTTAAAATTGACTGTACATTTCAATATCCTGCAAATGAAGTTGTAATTTTTAATAGATGGGGAAATGAAGTTTACAGAGCTAATCCTTATAAAAATGATTGGAAAGGAACTTATCAAAATCAAACCTTACCTGATGGAACCTATTATTACATATTTAAATATAATGATAATAAGCACGATGATAAGCAAGGCTATATTGTAATTCACAAATAAACTTATTGAAAATAATTTAATTTTTTATCAAAAAAATAATCAGAAATGAAAAAAATAATTTTTGTTTTGATGTGCCTTACAACAAGCAGCGTTGTAAAATTATATGCCCAGCAAGATCCTCAATATACCATGTATATGTGGAATCAGCTTTCAGTTAATCCTGCCTATGCAGGAAGCCGTGAATGTTTGAGTGCAACAGCATTATACCGAACCCAATGGGTTAAATTAGAAGGGTCACCCCGAACCATGAATATTGGATTACACTCTCCATTACGAAATGAAAGAGTTGGTTTAGGAATTAATCTTACTACTGACCAATTGGGAGTTAGCAGTTTTACTAATTTTTCAGGAAGTTATGCCTATAGATTACCTGTTAATGCTATAGGTAAATTATCAATTGGGTTACAAGCTACCATTACAACCATATCACATCGCTTTAATTCACTCACCGTTTTTGATGATGGAGATTTGAATTTTACCAATCCAATTAAAAATTATACAGTAGGTAATTTCGGAACAGGATTGTATTACAGTACATCAAAAAGTTATGTAGGATTATCAGTACCACATTTAGTGAATAATAGATTATATGAAAAATCAAACGGAGCAATAGCTAATTCAATTGCAAGGCAGTACCGCCATTTATTTTTAATGGCTGGTCATGTTTTTTCCGTTTCAGATGCCGTGAAAATTAAACCATCAGGGCTTGTGAAATTTGTACCAAATGCACCAGCTGAAATGGATGCAAATTTCACCATTATTTTTTCAGATGCACTTTGGTTAGGAAGTTCATTCAGAAGCAATTTTAGTAAAGTAGCTTTACAACGAGTTGAAAGTATTGATTTAATGGCTATTTATGAAATAAATAAAACCTTTCGAGTTGGATTTGCTTACGATATTACTTTATCTAAATTAAGAAATTACAATTCTGGTTCTTATGAACTTATGTTAGGATATGATTTCAGTCAGCAAAATCGAAAAATAGCTACACCACGATATTTTTAATCAATACATTCAATTTAAAAATTAGTATCAGCTTAAATATTTTTTATGAATAAAATTTTAAAAGCAATTATAACTTGTATAATAATAGTTGGAAATTTGAACGCTTATTCCCAATCTTATTCACTTCGCAAGGCAAACAAACTCTTCAATCAATATGATTACTCACAAGCAATCAATTACTATAAAAAATCAGCACAAGCTGATAGTACAAATCTATTTATCAAACAACGATTAGCCGAATGCTATTTGAAAATTGCTGATGTTGAAAATGCATGTTTATGGTACAAGCGATTTATCAATATGCCTTCATCAACAGCAGCTGAAAGGTTAAACTATGCTCAAGCTCTTTTAGCAATGGGCAATGCTGATGAAGCTGCTAAATGGTTTCAAAATTATTATGCATTAAATCCTACTGACAAACGTGGAATGATTGGTATCAAGGCTTGTAATCAATTAAAAGAATGGTATGTTGATAGCGCACGATATAATATTAAATCAGCATTGTTCAATACTTCATACAGCGATATGAGCCCAGCATATTATGAAAATGGAATTGTTTTTTCAAGTGATAGGCCTTCAAGCGCTTTCACCGATTTTGAACATGGTTGGACATCGCGACCATTTTATAATTTGTTTTTTGAAAACTCAAACAACATTAATAATTATGTAACCCCTACATTATGGAAAGGAAAAGCAAATACAAAATTTCATGATGCCACTATTTCATTCAATCAAATACAAACTGAAGTTTATTATACCCGAAATAATTTTAATGGCTGGAAAGCTGGCTTATCAAAAGATGGAGTAATGAAACTTAAAATTTATAATCAAAAAAAAGTAGATGGAATTTGGTCAGCAGCTGCTGAATTTATTTATAATAGCAATGAATATAATTGTTGTCATCCAGCAATTTCAGCTGACGGAACAACGCTTTATTTTGCAAGCGATATGCCTGGCGGATTTGGCGGTATGGATATTTATATGTGTAAAATGGAAACAGGAAAATGGAGTGCTCCAAAAAATTTGGGAAGTGATATAAATACAGAGGGGAATGAAGTTTTTCCATATGTTTCATTAAATAATACTTTGTATTTTTCTTCTAATTCATTAATTGGATTAGGTGGATTAGATATTTTTATGAGCACTTTTAGTAAAGAAGGAAAGTGGAGTGAACCTGAAAATATGGGCTTCCCAATCAACAGTATGAAAGATGATTTTGGAATTATCACTAACGAAAAAGGCGATGAAGGTTACTTTACCACTTCACGAACAGGCAACGATGATATTTATTCATTCACCAAAAAATGCAATACAATTTTAGGATTTGTATATGATGCTGAAACCAGTGAACCTTTGAATTTAGCAACTGTAAAATGGATGGAAAAAAACAAATCGAAACGTAATTTTAAAACTAATACTGATGGTAATTTTAAATTATGCACAAATAATTTGAATGATATAATTTTATTAACTGATAAAGATGCCTACAACACCAATGAATTAGTAGTTAAGAAAGAATTGTTGATGGATAATGCTTTAGTTAAAATTCCTTTATCAAAACGACAAATTTCAACTCTACCATATTTTGATTCAACAAAAGTAGTTATCACATTATCAGGTAATGTATTTAATGAAGGCACCAAACAGCCTATGGATGGCGTTTCAATTACTTTAGAAAATTTAAAAACACATGAATCAAAATCATTAGTTACAAAAAATGATGGTGCTTATCATTTTGATTTAGCATATAATACCAAATTCAGAATATCAGCTACTAAAGAAAAATGCGGTTCAAATTGGAATGAAATTTCAACTGAAGGAATCAGGACATCACAAGATTTGAAACAAGGAATTGGGATGTATTGCACTGGCGATGTAGTAAAAATTGATAATATTTATTATGATGTAGATAAATCGAACATCAGACCTGATGCAGCTTTGGAGTTAGATAAAACAGTTTTGATTTTAAATAAATATCCAACCATGCAAATTGAATTAAGAAGTCATACAGATTGCCGAGCACCTAATGATTATAACTTAAGTTTGAGCCAACGCCGAGCTGAAAGCGCTGTAGCATATTTAGTTAGTAAAGGAATTAAAGCAAGCAGATTGCAAGCTAAAGGTTATGGTGAAACACTTTTAACTAATAAATGCGCTGATGGTGTGCCATGCACTGATGAAGAACATCAAGCCAACAGAAGAACTGAATTTAAGATAAAAGGAATTTAATAATAAAACTCTTTCATAATTCACCATTCCTCTCTATAGGAGTGGAGAAAGGTGAGGTAATTAATAAAAGAATTATGAAAGTCTTTTTTAAAAGTAATACCAATTCCAACAACAAAATAGTCCAAACTATTTTGGAGTTGTGAAGTGGTAAATGCCGATACAGTTTGAAAATAGTACAAATGAGTGAAACGTCCCGATTTCTTCGGGATGGACTA
>JBDKJJ010000144.1:0-2976 GCA_039796635.1 Bacteroidota bacterium | reverse complement strand
TATAAACCACAAGAACAAGTTGAATTGATTGATTGGAATGATTCTATTAAATAAATTTATAAATGAACAATTACGCTTTTTATAATCGGTTCCGAATTGCTTTATTAATAGCAGCTTTGTTGATTGTGATTACAAGTTTATGGTACACTAATTTGTTAGCAAAAAAATTATCAGCCGAAGAACGCAACAGAATGGAACAATTAGCCAATACTTATGAGCACTTGAACACTGCTGGTGATAATACTGATATTGGTTTTATTATCAACATTATACAACGCAACAAAACTATTCCGTTGGTATTAACAGATGAAAAAAAACAAATTCAAGGATGTAAAAATTTTCCATCTTCTGATTCAGCAAATACGAAAAAAATGGCGGAAGAATTATTTTCAATGAGATTGGAACAAGATTCAATTCCAATATTTGCCAACGGAAAAGTAGTACAATATATTTTTTATAAAGATTCTACTTTACTCACTGAACTCAAGTATTTTCCAATCATTCAAATATTAATAATTATCGTTTTTTTAATTGTTGCTTATGTTGCTTTTTTTTCATCACAACGCAGTTTACAAAATCAATTGTGGGTGGGTATGGCAAAAGAAACGGCTCACCAAATTGCTACACCATTAAGTTCAATAACGGCTTGGGTTGATTATTTGAAAGAGTCAGATGAACAATTAAAAAATAATAATGCCATTTTTGAAATGGAAAATGATATAACCAGATTAGAAATTATTACACAGCGATTTAGCAAAATTGGCTCAGCACCTGAATTGGAAATTGCAGAAATTTTTAATTTGGTTGAAAGAAGTATGAACTATATGAAACGCCGAGCCAGCAGTAAAATTGAATTCAAATTAATAAATCAATTACCTGAAAATTTTCAAATAAAAGTAAACAAGCCATTAATGGAATGGGTGATGGAAAATTTATTGCGTAATGCTTTAGATGCTATGGAAGATGGAAAAGGAAATATTACAATAAATTTATCTGAACAAAATAATAAATGTATTATTGATGTAACTGATACAGGCAAGGGAATATCATCTGATAAATTCAAAACAGTTTTTAAACCTGGATATAGTACTAAAAAACGTGGATGGGGCTTGGGCTTGGCGCTATGCAAAAGAATTGTTGAGGAATATCATAAAGGAAAAATTTATGTAAAAAATTCTGAAATAAATAAAGGTACTTCATTCCGAATTATTTTAAATTAACTGAAATAATTGACTTTGAAATCTGCAACTGAAATACTAAAGCAATATTGGGGTTACGATTCGTTTCGTGATGGACAAATGGAAATTATCCAATCTGTTCTTCACGGAAATGATAGTTTAGCATTATTGCCTACAGGTGGCGGAAAATCAGTATGTTACCAAGTTCCAGCTATGATGATGAATGGTGTTTGTATCGTGATTTCACCATTGATTGCATTGATGAAAGACCAAGTGATGCAACTCAGAAAAAGAAAAATAAATGCATCTGCAATTATAAGTGGAATGAGCAAACGTGAAATTCAAAACGTGATGGATAATGCTCATAATGGATTTTTAAAATTTATTTATATCTCACCTGAACGATTGCAAAGTGAGTTATTTAGAGAGCAACTTTCACATTTGCCTATAAGTTTTATAGCTGTTGATGAAGCACATTGTATTTCGCAATGGGGCTATGATTTCCGACCGCCATATTTAGAAATTGCAAATATTCGTGAAGTAGTTAAAGATGTGCCCATATTGGCTTTAACGGCTACGGCAACAAAGGAAGTTCAAGATGATATTGCAGATAAATTAAAGTTAAAAAACGCCGCTATTTTTTTACAAAGTTTTGCACGAAAAAATTTAATTTATGTAGTTAGGAAAGAAGTAGATAAACAAAATAAATTAGTTGAAATTATAAAAAAGGTAAATGCATGTAGCATTGTATATGTTCGTAACAGAAAGCTCACCAAAATAGCTGCTCAATGGCTTCAGCAAAATGGAATTTCATCCGAATTTTATCATGCAGGTTTGTTGCAAAAAGAAAGAGATAATCGTCAGGAAAATTGGATGAAGAATAAGGTACAAGTTATGGTATGTACTAATGCATTTGGGATGGGAATTGACAAGCCTGACGTAAGATGTGTGGTGCATTTAGATTTACCTGATAGCCCTGAAGCTTATTATCAAGAAGCTGGTAGAGCCGGGAGAGATGGAAAAATTTCATACGTTGCATTACTTTGGAATGATGATGATATCACAAATTTAAAGTCGTCAATTACCAATAATTTTCCTCCAATTGATGAAATTAAAAGAGTGTATGAAGCATTAATGCAATTTTTTCAAGTGGCTTACGGAAGTGGGATTAACCAGGCTTTTGATTTTGATTTTAATATATTTATTGAGAAATATAACCTTTCACCTTTTAGTTCGTTTCAATCTTTAAAAATTGCAGAACAACAAAAATTAATCGTATTAACTGAAGCAGTTTATTTACCATCTCGAGCTATGATTACTGCCAGTAGAGATGTTTTGTATAAGTTTGAAGTTGAGAATAAAAAATATGAACCTTTATTAAAGTTACTATTAAGAATGTATGGAGGCATACGTGATAACTACTGCACATTATTTGAATCAAAAATGGCAACTGAATTAAAAACCAGTGTTGATGCTATAAAAAAGATGTTATTTGATTTAAATCAAATGAACATAATTGATTATTCGCCTGCTAAAGATAAACCGCAAATAATTCTTTTGAAACCCCGAGAAAAATCTGAAAATATTGAATTGAATTTAGTTGAATTAGAATTATTGAAACGGAAAAATGAAAAACATATTCAATCAATGATTGGCTATGTAAATAATAATTCAACTTGTCGAACTATTTATTTGCTTAATTATTTTGATGAAAAATATCCTATGCCATGCGGTAAATGTGATGTATGCATTGAATACAAAAAGAAACATTATTCCGCTGAAAAATTAAATAAAGTTT
>JBDKJJ010000143.1:0-10154 GCA_039796635.1 Bacteroidota bacterium | reverse complement strand
TATACTTTTAATAAAAGCCGAAATAATATCATAATGCTGTTCACCACTTTTATCATACAGAGCCATTTTTTTTTGTAAAATTTTCATTACTAATTCATCAGTAATAAAAATATTTTCTGTTTGATTTACTGATTGAATAATCAGTTCTAATAAATTTAAGAGCTTACGAGCATCACCTCCGCTCATTTGAAGTAAAGCTGTATGTTCTTTTATTTCAATTGAAAATTGTTTTAACCATTCATCATTTAATAATGCTTGATGAAGTAATTGCAGTAATTCAGTTTCGTTGAAATGTTTTAAAATATAAACTTGACAACGTGATAGGAGTGGAGCAATAACTTCAAAGGAAGGATTTTCAGTTGTAGCACCTATCAAAGTAATGATGCCTTTTTCAACAGCTCCTAATAATGAATCTTGCTGAGCCTTATTGAACCGATGGATTTCATCAATAAACAAAATTGCTTTGCCAATTTCCTTCGCTTTATCAATTACATTTCTAATATCTTTTACACCGCTTTCAATAGCGCTTAAATTATATATAGGCAAATTAGATTCGTTGGCAATGATATGAGCTAAAGTAGTTTTGCCAACTCCGGGTGGTCCCCAAAAAATTAAGCTACTCAATTTTTTGTTTTCAATCATTTGCCGTAACACACTTTGGTTACCTACTAAATGATGCTGACCAATAAAATTTTCTAATGTCTTAGGGCGTAATCTTTCGGCAAGCGGAGCATTAGTTTGCATTTGAATTTATTTTATCTAATTGCTCAAAAACGCTATTGTTGCTTGAATACTCAGGTACAATGTCTTTCATTTTTGATACAATAGCCATATTATTCTGTGTGTCAAAAAGTGAAACTAATTCTTCAATTCGTTTTTTAATATCATTGTATTCATATTCACGAACCTGAGCTTTCATTATTTTTTCATGATGTGTAGGTAAAGTATTCTCATTGTTATTCAATAATTCTTCATATAATTTTTCTCCAGGACGTAATCCTGAAAAATTAATTTGAATATCTTTTCCTAATTCTAATCCACTTAGGCGAATCATTTTTTTTGCTAAGTCAGCAATCTTCACACTTTCACCCATATCAAAAATCATTATCTCACCACCATTTCCTATTGCACCGGCTTCTAATACTAATTGACAAGCTTCTGGAATTGTCATGAAATATCTAGTGATTTCAGGATGTGTAACTGTTACTGGGCCGCCTTCTTCAATTTGCTTTCGGAACAATGGAATTACTGAACCATTTGAGCCTAATACATTTCCGAATCGAGTGGTTACAAATCGAGTTGAGTTATTTTCACAATTAATTTTATCTAAAGCTTGAACATAAATTTCAGCAATTCGCTTACTTGCACCCATAACACCTGTTGGATTTACAGCTTTATCGGTGCTTATCATCACCATTTTTTTAACCTTGTATTTGGTTGCTAAATCAGCTACAATTTTGCTTCCTAATACATTTGTTAATATTGATTCTGAAGGATTGTTTTCCATCAATGGCACATGTTTATAGGCCGCAGCATGAAAAATAATATCGGGCTGAAAAGTTTTGATGGCATTTTCCATACGTTCATAATTTCTAACATCACCTAAGGCAGTTTCAAATAATGAACGGTTGCATAAATCTTTTAATTCTAATTCTAATTCATATAGTGGTGTTTCGGCTTGATCAAGTAAGTATAATTTTTTAGGATGAAATTTAATTATTTGTCTTGCCATTTCGCTACCAATTGAGCCAGCAGCACCAGTTACCAATATTTTTTTACCACTGATTTCTTCTTTTATTTTATCTAAATCTAATCGAATTGGGTCACGTTCTAATAGTTCTTCAATTTTTACTTGCCTTACTTGTTTAATACTTAATTCCCCATTAATCCATTTATTCATTGGCGGTACATGCAGTACTTTGATGTTGTTTTTCAAAGCTGCTTCAATCACTAATTTTTTCTTTTCTGAATTGAAACTATGTGAAATAAAAATTTGATCAATCTGTTTTTGCTCTAAAATTTTTTCAATGATCGAGCTATCTGAAATTCTTACACCTTCTAATTTTCTATTGTTTTTTGAAGTATTGTCTTCAATGAATGCCTCGATATTATAATCAGTTTGATTATCTCTATCCAACATATTTTTTAAAATAATACCTGATTCATCGGCACCGTATATCAAGCAATTGATTTTTGATTTTTTGCTATTTAAAATTTCAAGGTAAATTATTTTTACAAACAATCTAAATGAGGTCATGATGAAAATGATAAGCACCGCATCAATTATCATAATCGAAAATGGAATTAGAAAATATCCATAAAATTTTAGGTGCATGAAATTAATTAATCCGAAGCTTAATGTGCCAAAACTTGATGAAATAAAAATTCGTTGTGCATCTTCAGTACTTGTATAATAAATGATGCCTGAATAAGTTTTGAAAAAGAATGAAAAAGCTAAGCGAACTAAAATAACACTTGGAATTACTTTTATTAAGTCTGAACCTTCGCTTTGAGGGATTTTAAAATTAAATCTTAACAAATAGGCAAACACAATTGAAATTAAAATGATAATTAAATCAATAGTAAAAACTACCCATCGTGGTAAGTTGCGTATTTGCTTAATCATTTTTTTAAATAGCTATTTTGAATAGGGTAGCAAATATAATTTTTATATCGAACCAAAAACTTTGTTTTTGAATATATTCTAAATTTAATTTTAATTTATCGGGCATTACTTGTTCAATATATCCTTTTTCAGGGTTGTCAAATTTTTCTAAAATTTCATTTTCGTTACTGTATTTTATACTTGCTAAATCAGTAATACCAGGTTTTACACTTAAAACTTTTAATTGAGTTTCGTTATAAAGTTTTGTGTATTTTTCTACTTCAGGTCTTGGTCCTACAAGGCTCATGCTTCCATTTAAAACGTTTAATAATTGCGGTAGTTCATCTAATTTATATTTTCTTAAAAAATATCCTGTGGGCGTAATTCTGCTATCCCTCATGCCTACTGTTATTAATCCTTTTTTATCAGCATCAATATACATAGTACGAAACTTAAATAACTTGAATGGTAAATTACCTTTGCCAATGCGCTTTTGGAAATAGAAAACTCCACCTTTTGATGTGCTTTTTATCCAAATAGTAATGAATACAAAAAACGGACTTAATAAAAGTAAGCCAATGGAAGAGGCAATAATATCGAATAATCTTTTAAGCATAATGGTATGTTATGCAAAAGTATGATTTAAATGAATTTTTGTTAACTATCAATAAGTAATTTCTCTATTACCACCATATAAAAATTTAGGCAAGAACCAACATGCTTTTAAATTAATCATGCCATCAAACCGCCTTTCTCTGCCTGATAATCCAGTGTCAAAATTTATGTTACGTTGCCCTTGGGTGAACCCTGCTAAAAATTCAATCCCAATTCGGTAGTTTACTAAATGAGTTCTGCTTATATTGAAATAATAAATAGCAGGTTTTAAAGCAAAACCATTCGTCAATCTATCGTAACCCACTTTATAACTTGGGCTTAATTGATAAAGATTATCACCCAAAATTTTTATTTTATGTTCAAAAAAACCTGTTGAGAGCCAAAAGCTTAAACCAGAGTTTCTGTTTTTTGAAAGCAATTTTGATTTATAACCAAATGTAGGCCCTATAAAATAACCTCGTTCGTATAATCTTATCTCAGCATAACTGCCTTCTGCTGTAATTATATTGTTATCGGGTGTTGAGATGTTTTTAAATAAGTCTTTCTCTTTTACATTTTTACCAAAAAAATAATCTGCAGTAGCACCAATAAAAAAATTTGATTTTGTTTTGTAAAACGTTGTAAAACCGATTGATTTTGAATCACCAAATCTGTTATACATATTTCCTGTTGGAATTTGGTAACCTGCATCAATACTAAAACAAAGTGCCATATTGGATGAATCAGGATATAGCTTTAATCTTTTTTTTAATGATGTTTTATCATGATTTTTAGTTTTCGATTTTACAGATGTGTTAAATTGAGCAAAGCTATTCAATGAATGAAATGCTAGAACAAATAGAGTTAAAAATAATATTTTTTTCATTTTGTGAATTTCTGATTAAACGATAAATAAAAGAAAAAATTATAAATCAATTTCACCTTTAAAAACAAAAGTAGCTTTGCCGCTTAACCAAATATCATTGTAGGTAGTATCAGATAATTTGTTGCATGTTACTTTTAATATGCCACCCATAGTATTTAACGTAATTGTATGAGCACCATTTTGAATTTTATTTTTCTTTAAATAGCAAATAGCTGCTGCTGTTGCACCTGTACCACAAGAAAGTGTTTCATCTTCAACGCCACGTTCGTAAGTTCTAATATTAATTAAGTTTTCAGATGTATTTACTTCTTCAATAAAATTTACATTAATGCCTTCTGCTTTGTATTCTGTTGATTTTTGTACATCTCTTCCAATTTCAAAAACCGGGTATTCATTTGTGTTATCTACAAACCAAACTAAATGTGGCGAACCGCTGTTGGTTCTATATCTATTCGATTTTAATTCATCTATTGAATCGATATTACACATTTGTAAATTCACTAAATCATTAGTTTCAATAATTGCTTTATGATTACCATCAATAGCTTCAAATGTTGTTTCATTATTGATGATTGATAATGATTTGGCAAATGCTGCAATGCTTCTGCCACCATTGCCACACATAGTACTTTGATTGCCATCACTATTGGCATACCACATCTTGAAATCAGTAGTTTCTGATTTTTGCAAAAGCATCAACCCATCAGCACCAATACCAAATCTGCGATGACATAATTTTTTGATGAGTTCAGTGTTTTCTTTTGGAAACAAGCCTTGTCTATCATCTACAATGATGAAATCATTGCCAGTGGCTTGATACTTATGAAAAATTAATTTTTGATTCAACATTTTTTTATTGCTTGTAGCAAAAGTACAATTAAAAGTTTTTTAATTTATAAGCACAAACTTCAATTTTCAAGAATAAAGGGAGTTCAATTTTTTTTAACAAATAAGGAATTGTATTTATTTTCTGTTAACACCAATCTATTTGCAATTGGCTTCGTATAAGGTTTACATTTGCATTGTTAAAATTTAAATCATTTTATATAGAACATAAATTACACTTTTAAACAACTAAATTTTATTCAACATGAAAAACAGTAAATTAAAATTGTACGCATCGGTAACAGTAATTGCAATTATTTCTTCTTTATTAACTGTTGGCGTTTTTTCTTTTGTAACGCAAACAAAATTTTCAAGTTTTAATAATGCTACGCCAGCAAATTTGGCTTCTTTTAATTCATTACCTATAAATACTTCAACTGATTTTACAAGAGCAGCTTCAATGGTTACGCCAGCAGTTGTTCATATCAAAACCATTACCCAACCACAACAACAATCAGCTCTAAGATTTAATAATCCTTTTGGGAATTTATTTGGAGATGATTTTTTTGGAACATCGCCATATCAAATGATGCCACAGCAATCAAGTGGTTCAGGAGTTATTATTTCAGAAGATGGATATATTGTAACCAATAATCATGTAATTGATAATGCTGATAAAGTGGATGTGGTTTTAAATGATAAAAGAACCATTAGTGCAAAAATAGTAGGTAAAGATCCTTCAACTGATTTAGCCTTATTGAAAATTGATGAAAAGAATTTGCCATTTATTTATTTCGGTAATTCTGATTCAGTAAAAGTTGGCGAATGGGTTTTGGCAGTTGGTAATCCGTTTAACCTCGAATCAACAGTTACTGCAGGTATTGTAAGTGCAAAAGGAAGAAATATTAATATTATTAAGGATAAAAACAATTCGGCTATTGAATCATTTATTCAAACTGATGCAGCAGTAAATCCTGGCAATAGCGGTGGTGCACTGGTTGCAACTAATGGAGAGTTAATTGGAATAAATTCAGCCATAGCCACACCAACAGGAACTTACGCAGGTTATTCATTTGCCATTCCGGTTAATATTGTTAAAAAAGTAATTGATGATTTAACCAATTTTGGTGTTGTGCAACGTGCATTTTTAGGAATAAACCCAGAAGAACTTACTGGTGAAATAGCCGATAAAGAAGGTTTAAAAAATTTGAAAGGAGTATATGTTGGTAGAATTATTGAAAGAGGTGCAGCTGCTGAAGCTGGTTTGCAACAAGGCGATGTGATAACAAAAATCAATGGTAAAAATATTTCATCTGTACCTGAGTTGTTAGAAAGTGTTGGTAGTAAACGCCCAGGTGATGAAATCAAAATTGAATATTTAAGAAAAGGAAAATCAATTGAATCAACTGTTCAATTAAAAAATAAAGAAGGCAATACAAAACTTATAAGTAAATCAGATGAAGAAAACGAAGCATTTAATTCATTAGGTGCATCATTTGAAGAATTATCAAATTCTGAAAAATCAAAATTTAAAATTGAAAATGGAGTGAAGATTACTTCCATACTTCAAGGTGGCAAATTTTCTCAAACTGATATTCCTGAAGGATTTATTGTAACCAGAATCAATAAAAAATCAATTTCAACAGTGGATGATATGAAAAGAGAATTGGGCAATGCAAAAGGAAATGTGATGATGGAAGGTATTGTGCCCGGCTACCCAGGTAAATATTATTATTCATTTAATTTGTAAATATTAACTTTAACCAATAAAATTTAACACATGAAAAAATCAATTTTAGTTTTGTTCTTAGGCATTTCAAGTATGGTGGCTTCTGCCCAAGTTACTCCGTTAGCTCCCAGAAATGCGGCTCCTGCGCAAACAGCCCCTACTCAGCCTTCACAAGCTGACAATCCTAATGCTCCAGTTTTTAAATTTGAATCAACTTCGCATGATTTTGGAAATGTGCCTGAAGGACCAGCAGCAGTTTTTGAATATGTATTTACAAATACAGGTAGAGAGCCATTAATTATTTCAGATGTTGTAAAGTCATGTGGCTGTACAACACCAAGTTGGACAAAAGAACCTATTTTGCCTGGCAAAACTGGTAAAATTGTAGCAAGCTTTGATACAAAAGGCAGAGTAGGAAATTTTAATAAAACGCTTACCGTAGTTTCAAATGCTAAGCAACCTAATTTTCAATTGACTTTTGGAGGCGTAGTTTTAGCTGCACCACCTACAACACAAGAAAACAATAACATTCAAGAAATAAAATTAGAGCCTCAACATCATTAATTTATTATTGAATTTAATTGAAAAATCCTTACTCGAAAAATTGAGTAAGGATTTTTTATTTTAAGAAAACTTTAATTGCAATTAATAATTAAAGATATTTGCAACACATTCTATTTTTTATGAAAGATACAGTTAGGGTTACTAAAAAATTTACAATTGATATGGCGCATGCATTATTTGGGTATGATGGACCATGTAAAAATATTCACGGGCATACCTATCATTTATCAGTAACAGTAATTGGAAATGTAGAGCAATCAACTGAAAGCCCAAAACAAGGAATGGTAGTTGATTTTACCGATTTAAAAAAGATTGTAAAAGATGAAATTGTAAATGTATTTGATCATGCTTTGGTTTTAAATGAAGATGCTCCTTATTCAAAAAATGATATTATTTCTAACCAATTCGAAAAGGTGATTTTAACTCCGTTTCAACCATCTTGTGAAAATTTATTATTGCATTTTAAAAATAGAATTATCAATAAAATGCCAGCTTCTACAAAACTTTCAAGCATTAAATTAGAAGAAACTCCAACTTCATATGCTGAATGGTTAGCTACTGACAATGGGTGATTTTTTTACTAAAGTAATTTATATAATTTTAATTAAATGGCTTACGATTTTGCAGCAGGTGAAATAATTCTTATTAATAAATCATTGCATTGGACATCATTTGATGTAGTAAAAAAAATTAGATACACCATCAAGTTTAAAAAAATTGGTCATGCTGGTACACTTGACCCATTAGCTACAGGATTATTGATTTTAGCTACTGGAAAAAAAACTAAGCTGATTTCAACTTTTCAAAATACTATTAAAGAATATACAGGCATCATTACTCTAGGAGGCACCACACCATGCTTTGATTTAGAGATTCCCGTAGATACATTTTACCCAACCGAACACATTACCGAGGCAATGATTTATGAAACAGCTAAATCTTTTTTAGGCGAACAAACTCAATATCCGCCTATATTTTCGGCAGTAAAACAAAATGGAAAACCTATTTATTTATTGGCAAGAAAAAATGAAGAGATAGAATTAAAAAAACGTCATATTACTATTTCAGAATTTGAAAGAACAAAAATTGAAATGCCAAATGTTCATTTCAGAGTGGTTTGCACCAGTGGCACCTACATCCGAAGCTTGGCAAGTGATTTTGGCAAAGCCTTAAATAGTGGGGCACATTTATCAAAATTGTGCCGAACCAAATCAGGTGATTTTGATTTAACCGATGTGCCTACCATTGAAGAATGGATTGATGCTTATAAAAAAACTACAGAACAACCAACTCATGAAAGTTGATGTTGAATCATCATGGAGTGAATTACTTCAAGCCGAATTTGAAAAACCATATTTTGCTGCCATAGTTGATTTTATAAAAAAGGAAAAAGAATTAGGAAAAGTAATTTATCCTTTAGGCAAGCATTATTTTAATGCCTTTAATTCAACTCCAATTCAAAATGTAAAAGTAGTAATACTTGGTCAAGACCCTTATCATGGTGCAAACCAAGCACATGGATTATGTTTTTCAGTTCAACATGGAATAAAACCACCACCATCACTTCAAAATATTTTTAAGGAATTAGTATTAGAATATCCTGATTTTAAAATGCCTAATCATGGCAATCTTGAACAGTGGGCAAACCAAGGTGCATTTATGCTAAATGCTTTTTTAACCGTACAAGCCAATACGCCCTTATCGCATAGCAAAATTGGATGGGAAATTTTTACAGATGCTGTGATAAAACTTATTTCAGATAGTCAGCAAAATGTAGTGTTTTTGCTTTGGGGAGCATTTGCACAAAAAAAAGCTTTGCTTATTGATTCATCCAAACATCTTATTTTGAAAGCAGCACACCCTTCGCCTTTTTCAGCACACTCAGGTTTTTTTGGTTGTAATCATTTCCTAAAAACGAATGAATATTTATTACAACACCACAAGCAAGCCATCAATTGGAATTTGGCAAGTGAATAATTTGATGAACAAATTTATGGAATGAAGAAGATTTTGTAGGGATTGATGTTCTGCCAAGTTTGTAATAAAAATTCCAACAACAAAATAGTCCAAACAATTTAGGAGTTGTGAAGTGGTAAATGCCGATATAGTATGAAAACAGTAAAAATGAGTGAAACGTCCCGATTTCTTCGGGATGGACTATATTGAAAACGAAATCTGTATAACCTAAAGCCCGATGTAAAATTGATATACATCGGGCTTTAGGTTTTATAAGTACCAGTACGCATACCTACATGCCTTGATTTGGGTATTGGGCAGTAGTATTGTATATCTAATTTTGTGTTGAAATTGTGTTAGCTTGTTGATATAATAAATCTTTTATACCTGAGCTTTACTAAATAATTTCGAACTCTAAATAATAAACAAAAATAAAATCACCATAAATCATGAAACAAACTTTATTCATCATCGCTTTATTTGCATCTACTTTATTAGCAAATGCAACAGTAAGAACTGTAAATAACAATAACCCTACGCCTGGGCAATATAGCACCATTGCTGCAGCTATTACCGCATCTTCAAGCGGTGATACATTATTGTTGGCAGGGTCACCGTATAACTATAATACAATCACATTAACTAAACCATTAACTTTAATTGGTTCAGGTCATAAACCATTAACGCAAAGTTCAGCACGTACTTTTTGTGATTATATTTATTTGAATTCAGGTAGTTCAGGAAGCAATATTATAGGTATTGATGTATTAAATGATTTAACTGATAATTATACTTCATCACCTGGTATCACCAATGTTTTGGTATCAAGATGTAAGATTGGTTTCCGCTTAATTTTAGCGCAGTATGCTGCTAACTGGACAATTGAATCTTGCATTTTTACCTATGCTGGTTCAGCTTCAACACAAGGTTCAAATTATAGTAATATTTGGGGGCAAGATCACTATTATGTACACGATATTACCATGAGAAATAAT
>JBDKJJ010000142.1:0-11792 GCA_039796635.1 Bacteroidota bacterium | reverse complement strand
CATTGGTGGCGCTAACAAATAACAAAATGCTTTTTTATTGTTACGACCTACACGACCACGAAGCTGATGTAAATCGCTCAAACCGTGATGGTGTGCATGATTGATGATGATGGTGTTAGCGTTGGAAATATCTAAACCGCTTTCAACAATGTTAGTACAAACCAACACATCATACTCCCGATTAATGAAACCCAACATACGTTGCTCTAATTGTTCGCCATCTAATTGTCCGTGAGCTACACCAATTTCAAAAGCAGGACATAGCTTACGAATCAGTTCAGCCATTTCACCAATATCACTCACTTTGTTATGAATAAAATAAACTTGTCCGCCTCTATACACTTCAAATTCAATTGCTTCTTTTATCAAATCAGTATTGAAAGTATTTACTGAAGTGTTGACTGGTTGCCTATTTGGTGGTGGTGTGCTGATGATAGATAAATCTCTTGCACCCATCATACTGAATTGTAATGTTCGTGGAATTGGCGTTGCCGTAAGTGTTAAAGTATCAACTGTAGTTTTAATTAATTTCAATTTGTCTTTAGCACCTACTCCAAATTTTTGTTCTTCATCAATAATCATCAAACCCAAATCTTTGAATTTGATTTTGCTGCCTAACAACATGTGTGTGCCAATCAAAATATCAACTTTTCCATTGGCTAATCTTTCTAATGTTTCTTTAATTTCTTTGGCAGTTTTAAAACGATTCACAAACTCAACTGTGCACGGAAATTCTTTTAATCTTTCAGCAAAAGTTTTAGCATGTTGCATTGCCAAAATTGTTGTAGGCACTAAAACAGCTACTTGCTTTCCATCGGTAACAGCCTTAAAAGCTGCACGTATAGCCACTTCCGTTTTACCAAAACCTACATCGCCGCAAACCAATCTATCCATCGGGTACGGTTTTTCCATATCGGCTTTAATATCGTTCGTTGCTTTTAATTGGTCAGGTGTGTCTTCATAAATGAAGCTAGCTTCTAATTCATTTTGCAAATAAGTATCGGGCATAAATGCAAAACCTTTTGCTGCTTTGCGCTCGGCATACAACTTAATTAAATCGAACGCTAACTCTTTAACTTTCGTTTTTGTTTTGCGTTTGAGTTGCTCCCAAACTTCACTTCCGAGTTTATTTATTTTCGGCTCAATGCCTTCTTTACCGCTGTATTTCGTGATTTTGTGTAGCGAATTAATATTCACATACAACACATCATTATCTCTATAAAAAATCCGAACAACTTCTTGTACTACACCATTCAATTCTAACTTTTGCAAGCCAGAATATTTTCCAACACCATGGTCAATATGCACCACATAATCGCCGGGTTGAAGTTCTTGTAATGATTTCAGCGTTATTGCGTTTGACTTCGCATAACCTAATTTTTGTTTGTAGCGATGATAGCGTTCAAAAATTTGATGGTCGGTATAGCAAACCAATTTCAAATCATGGTCAATAAAACCTTGATGTAGAGCTATGTTCAGCGGTGTAAACCTTATCTTTTGATTTGTTGATCTATTGAATTGTTGATTAACTGCATCCGACTTTTGACTTACTACTTTCGACTTATGACTTGAATTCAAGTCATCAAAAATGTTGTAGAAACGCTCAATCTGTTTTGGGTTATCAGAGAAAATTAAATTCTCAAAACCTAAGTGTTGTTTCACCAACAAATCATCCATCAATAACTCAAAGTTCTTGTTGAATGAGGGTTGTGGGGTTTGGTTATATTGAATGATACTATCTTCTTTGTAAAATTTTCTTGTTCCAAATTCTACAATTGAAAACTTTTCAAGACCGCTTTTAATTACTAATGACGAATTACGAATTACGATTGGATGATCTTCTTCATTCGTAATTGTCAATTCGTAATTATCAATTTGTTCAAAAATATTTTTTGAATCTTTCAACCATACACAAGTAGTATTCGGTAAAAAATCAAAGAAGGTGGAAGTTGTTGTTTCGCTGTTTAAATTATTTGTATTCGGAATGATAGTTACATGAGCAATATTTTGATTACTCAATTGCGATTGAGGGTCAAATGTTCGGATGCTTTCTACTTCTTTTCCAAACAATTCCACACGATAAGGCAAATCATTTCCAAAGCTGAACACATCCACAATGCCGCCACGGATACTGAATTGACCTGGTTCGTAAACAAAATCTGTTCGTTCAAAATTCAACTCAGTGAGCAATTCAATTACAAAATCCAAATCGAGATTATCGCCTTTTTTGAAATGCAAAATGTGTTTTTGTAAATTGGCTTGCGTTACCACTTTCTCCATCAACGCTTCAGGATAAGTAACAATTATTCGTCCACGATGTTGATGTTTTAAAAGCTCTGATAAAACCTCCGTTCGTTCTAAAACTTGTTCGCTGTTTTGTTCAGATGAAAAATTACCAACGATTTTAAATGAGTCGGGGAAGAAATAGCAATTTGATTTAGGAGTAGGTTGATTAGATGATTGAACATTGGAATTTCCATTCAACAGAAAATCTAAATCAGTTTGAAAATAAAGCGCTTCTTCTTTGTTGGTACAAACCACCAAATGCGTTTGGTTGGGGTTTGACAAATAAATAGCCGCCGTTTGCAAACTTTCCGCCGAACCAAGTAATCCATTCAAATGGATGGTTGACGGGCTTTGTTGCAATCGTTCACTAATTTGCTTTGAAGCCGTTGAGTGCTGAACCACACTCAATAATTCCGATAAATTCATCTGCTCAATTATTTCTTAATAGAATACAAAGTTAGTTTATTGAAACTTTGTTTTTTATCAAATGTTCATTAATTACTTTTTCATTTGTGAAGCAAAAAAAACTATTAAAAAGTATCTTTGCACTTATATTATTAATGTAATGATTTTGCTAGGGAAAATTAAAAATTTTATAACTCCTCAAGTTTTTTCTGACGAGTATATTTTAAATAAGTATGCGTCACTTATAGGTGGTACAAGTTTTATTTATGTGTTTTTTTGGTGGTTTGTAGGCATTTATATCATTATACCGATAAACATTATTACAGGCATTTTTATTTTATCACCTATTTTTTTGGTTAGAAAAAAAATCATTTCAGTTCGTTTAGGATTGAACTTATTGTTAGGTTTTGGTGTGATTGAAATATTTTTAGTGAGTTTATTTTCGTGGCATCATACCAGTATTATTTTAGATTGGTTAATGATGATTCCGCTTGGTGCATATTTATTTATTGGTGGAAGTAAAAGAGCTGCTATTTGGGCAATTCCGTGTTTAATTGCATTTGTTACTGTGCCTATATTAAATCATTTTTTAACTGATACACTATCTAAATATGAGCATTTTGATAATGAAAGGCTGAAAATTATAAATGTAGTTTCTATCGTTTTTTTATTCGTAGATATTATGTTGCTTTCAATTGAATATGCAAATCTTCGAAATTTAAAAGATAGGCATTTGAAAATTCAGAATAATGAATTGGTGAATATTCAGCATAATATTATTCAAACTCAAAAATATAAAGATCAATTTTTTGCGAATATAAGCCATGAACTCAGAACACCGATGAATGCTATTAATGGCATTTCAGAGTTATTAATGAAATCGCAACTTGATGATGAAAATATGGCATTAGTAAAATCACTAAAGTCATCATCAAGTCATTTATTATCTATTATCAATGATATTTTAGATTACTCAAAAATTCAGGAAGGAAAATTTTTATTGAATAAAAATGTATTTGATTTGCCTGAATTACTTACTGAAACACATTCCATGCTGAAGTGTGCAGCCATTGAAAAGAAAATTGATTATAGATTAAAGTTTGAAAATGAATTGCCAAAAAATGTTGAAAGTGATGGTCAGCGAATCAAACAAATACTTGTTAACCTACTAAGCAATGCTATAAAATTTACCAATGAAGGTATAGTTGAAATGCGTTGTTTGTTTATTAATAATCAAGATGCAAATAATATTTTAAGAATTGAAATACAAGATACTGGTATTGGTATTTCAAAAGAATATTTAGAAACTATCTTTGAAAGCTATTCACAAGCTGATGCCTATATATCAAATAAGTTCGGAGGAACAGGGTTAGGATTAAATATTTCCAAAAAAATTGTGAGTTTGTTAGGTGGCAAAATTAGCTGCACAAGTATCATAGGGAAAGGTTCAATTTTTTTTATTGAATTACCCTTGAAGGTAGTTAATGAAAGTAATTTGTTTGTTGATACTAAACATAATGATGAACTTTTGCAATCAAAATTTAAAACGGGGATTGCTATTTTAATTGTTGATGATAATCAAATGAATTTAACGATTACAAAAAAGATAATTGAAAAATCAATTCCTGATGCAATAATTGAATTATGCGAAGATGGAATGCAGGCTATTAGCTACACTAATCAAAAAAGGTATGATATTATTTTGATGGATTTGCAAATGCCAGTGTTAAGTGGAATAGATGCAACTATTGCTATTAGAAATGATAATAAAAACTTAAATCAACGAAGTACAATTATTGCATTTACTGCAAATGCTAACGAAATTGACATTCAAAAATGTTTAGATTCAGGAATGGATGACTTTATCACGAAACCATTTGAGCTAAAAGATTTAATTGCTAAAATTCATTTTTTTACTAAAATATAATTTCAATATTTAAGGTGTTAGCTTGTTTCTAATTCTTAATATTGCATTGATTTAAAAATATGTTTAGTTGAAAATTCAGATTCAAACCAATATTAATCCGTTTCAAATTTTTCAAGTGTTGCGATTTGCAGCATTTTTGTTGATTAGTATTTTGCTTGCAAAAGCAGGTGCATCAACAGGTTTAATTGGTTCTTACGAATATTTATTGATGATAGGTGGGGCTGTAAGTTTTTCATGGCTTGGTGGCTTTCTTACTTTTTATATCAGCAAAACTGAAATAAAAAGTCATGCTTTTTGGTATAAAAAAACTTTCAATTTTCTGTTTATAGCTAATGTAATTGTTGCAGTAGCAATGGTTTTGGTGTATATGTTTTTTAAAAATAGTTTTTTTGCAAACGTATCAACTACAACATTTAGCCTGTTTATAGTTTATCATTTTGCCAATAATCAATCTTATATTAATGAGCATTATTTGTTATCAACTGATAATCAAAAACATCTTTTGCATTATGGTTTGTTGAATTTCTTTTTGATTTTAGTAGGTGCTGGATTTGGTTTTTATTACATAAGCGGATTAAATGGTTTATTGATTGGATTAGCCTTTGTATCTATCATTAAGATGATTTATTCCATCATAATTTACGTTCAGCAAAACGATAGCATACAAATTCAGAAAGCAGAAGTTTTATCTTTTTTAACACAAGGATTAATTATTTCTTTATCCATATTACTTGGTAGCATGGGAGATTATATCGATGAATTTCTGGTTAATTTTTTTTACGGAAATGAAACTTATGCAGTTTACAAAATAGGAGCTCGTGAATTTCCTTTATTACAATTATTAACTAATTCATTGGCAACAATTCTAATTGTAACGGTTACTAAGGAAAGCCTACCTGATGCAATGAAAATTTTCAAAGATAAAACTGCAAAATTAATTCGGACTATAGTCCCAATTCTTTGTATTTTAATATTAGGCAGCAAATATTTATTTCCGTTTTTTTATAACCAACATTTTAATGAAAGTGCAATGTATTTTAACCTTTATACATTGTTAGTTTTCAGCCGATTTTTATTTCCGCAAAGTATTATCATTGGTTTAGGAATGAATAAATTTTTAATGATAGCCTCTGTTATTGAGTGCTTCACTCACGTTGCATTAAGTTTTATTTTGATGAAAATATTCGGAGTGAAAGGAATAATTGTTGGCTTTTTGGTTTCTTATTTTATTGATAAAATTTTACTAATGTTTTTTCTTTATCAACAGAAAAAGATTTCACCGTTTGAGTACACTCCAGTAAAAGATTATTTGATAGGTAGCTTAATGATTGTGGTAACTATTTGCTTAGCAACGGTTTTGTAAAAACATTGAAGTACTTTCCTTCCCATTTTTTAATGTAATGGTTTTGAACGCTATCAATTAAATCATATTGTATATCATTTGATTTAATTGGCACCAATGAATCAGCAAGAAATTCAGAATAATATTTTTGAGTAATGATGTATTTTATTTTTTTGTTTGCAACAAGATTATTCCAATATGTATCATGCACATTCTTTGAAACCAATTCATCAGCTATGCTCCAATCTATCAAGGTAAGATTATTGTGATGATGTGTTGCCCAAAAACCTGCATAATCGGCAATTACAGCATAATTGTTGATTCTTAGTCTTAAACAAATTCCATTAAGTTCTTTCATTGCAGCAGCCGTATTTTTATTCGTTTTAATGCCGCTAAATCCATAAACAGAATCAAGTTTATATTGTAATTCTTTAGCTGTTTTTTCTCTGTAAATAAAATTTGTTCGTAGGTAAATAAATAAAACTGAGGAAATAGAAAATGAAAACAGCAAAATATAATTAACTAGTTTATTACTGAAATCAACTTCACTAAGTAAAGCAATCCAAATTATTCCTGATGCTAAAGCTGGGGAATTATATCCTAAGGAAATGGAAGAACTCCATGCTAAAATCATCACAAAAATCAAGAACCATTTTTCGTTACTACGCTGTATTATTTTAATAACGATTAATGAAATTAATACGCCAAATTCAAGAAAAAAAGTAGCACGATATGAATTTCTGTAACATAAAAAACCTAACAATAATACAGGGAGAAATAGTAAAAATAAATGCTTGAAGGCTATAAATCTGTTTGATTTAGTTGCCCAAAAAATAATTTGAGCAAAACCGAAACCTAGCCACAAAAAGGCATTGGTACAATATGACTTAATGCCTACATCAAATAAATTTGTTCTTATTGTAAATTGTTGTAAGGCATCTTTAAATGAACCTGAAAAAAATACCATTTCAGTATAAACCAATGTAGGTAACATGGTAAATAACCAACCCCCAATGTTTTTGTAATCTCTATTTAATACAATTAATAAAATTGGTAATAGTATAAAGTTTTGCTTACAAAGTACTGCAAAACCTGCTATTCCGTAACCAAACTGTTTTAAATATCTATTCTCAAAAGTGCTTAAATATGTTCCGGTGATGATACAAAATATACCATCAATGGTTGTCCAAGCTAATATGGGAAAAGTGTGGATGCATAAATAAAATGCTACTGTGAAAATTAAACATTTAGCAAAAATAGACGCAGTGAATGAAGATGCTTTTTCGATGAGCAATATTGAAAATAATGAAATACAAGCAAATTGAAAACACACCACTAATCGAGATGTTAAATAAACAAATTTGCCACCTAATAATAATTCAGGTAAATGAATCAAGCCACTACCTGTAGGGCGAATACTAATGAAATCTTTATGTGGAGCTTGCCACATAAAAAGTCTTCGAGATAATGAAAGTATTACACCATCATCAGTTGGATTATAACCTAATTTGGAAATAAAAAAACTCAAAATACTTACTACAACCAATGTTAAAAAAACAATGGTAATGTGTAAATAATTATATGAAGTTGTTTTATTCAAATGATTACAAATTAATTTTTGTTTTTAATCAAGTTTGATTGATATACTTCAAAACCAATTGCTGCTAAAATCAAAATCATTAATAGTATCGAGCCAATCATTGATATTTTTTGTCCTTCAAAAAACTGTTTCGGTTCAAATTTGAATTCAATTTTGTGATTACCAGCAGGAATATTCATTCCTCTTAATATATAATTTACTCTGAAATGTGGAACTGGTTTTCCATCTAAATAAGCCTGCCAACCTTTTCCGTTTTCATCAGCATAATACACTTCACTAAACACCGCAACTTGAGGTTTTGTTGTTGATGAGGTATATTCTAATTCGTCTAAATCATTTTTTGTTAATTGAATTTTTGCTGTTGAATCTTTTTCAAAAATATTTTTATCAATAGCATTTTTGAATTTTGAAATATCAATAACGGCAGTTGTTCTTGTATTAATTTTATTTAATGTAACAATTTCTTCTCGTGGTGAATTGGTTGTAACCATAGTATCAATAAACCATGCATTGCCCATTGCCATTGGGTTAAGTTGTGCTACTTCCTGTCCGTTTTGTGCCTTGCCCATAAAGTATTTGGTGTTCAACATGTTTATTACATTCATGTTGTTTTTACTAATGCAGCTATCAATTACATCTTGATAACGAGCTAATTTTGCAGGGTTATAACCGCCAATATTTTTATGATGATAAGATGGTATAGCATCATTAAAAGGATTGTTGTAATTGAAAATTCTGAAACTTAAAGTTTTATCTTGAAGTACTTGTTGGTCAGCGGCTGATTCAACATAATTTGCTTCGCCGGTATCTTCTTTAAAATTATCATTATTCAAATATCTTTTATCTAAACTCCATAAATCAATAATTGAAACTACTCCAATTATTATTACCATAATATTTGTTTTTATTTTGTTGGTGGCATAAGCCCAAATACTTGCAGCAGCTATGGCTATGAATACTAATGAACGCCATGCATCAGCTTTTGCCATTGATTCTCTATCCGATTTTAAAGCATTTAAAATTCTATCAGCAAAATCTTTTCCGTTGTTCATTAAATTACTTCTTAAATATTCATCCATTTTTCCACCATCAAAATTTAAAATCAATGAAGGCATTAATGCGAATATTAATAAAATAGCACCCATAATTATTGAACTTATTTTTAGTGCTTTCAATAATTCATCTTTTGATATTTTTTCATCAAATATTTTTTTGATGGTTAACAAAGCAAAAAGCGGAATGGTAACTTCTAATAATACCAAACTCATTTCTACAGTTCTGAATTTGTTATACATAGGTAAATAGTCAAATAATAAATTATTGAACCCACCTAAAAATTTACCCCATGACATCATCATTGCAAGTATTGATGCTCCAAAAATCCACCAACGATAATTATCTTTAATAATAAAGATGCCCAATAAAAAAAGGAAACAAATAATAGCGCCAATGTAAACCGGTCCGCTTGTAGTAGCTGAAGAAGTTTCTTGAACTTTTGGTCCCCAATAGGTTGGCATTTGTTGAGCAAATCCACCAGCTTGGTCGGATGATACGCCTTGGCTTGTTAAGGTTTCATACACTTTGCTTTTTTCATCTAATTTACCACCTGATGAACCGCCATATAAATCTGGAATTAATAATGTAAATGTTTCAAGTTTGCCATAGCTCCACATAAATGCATAGCTTTTATCAAGACCTGATTTGTTTTTACCATTATTGTTTGATGTTGTTGCTGATGCTAATTCGCTACCACCTCTCATAGTATCTTTTGTGTATTCATAAGTTACCCATAATTGAGTATAATTGGCAGCAACTCCTAAACCAACTGAACCCAAAAACAAGGCGGTAACAATCGCAAAATTTTTAATTTCTTTTGATTTTATTGCTTCATACAATTGGTATAAAAAATAAAAACCAAGCATCAACATCATGTAATAAGTTATCTGCGGATGATTTGATCTGATTTGGAAATAAAAAAAGAATGCAGTAATGGCAGCCCCTGATAAATATTTTTTGTTAAACATCATTATCAATCCACCTAAAATAAATGGCATTAGCCCAATACAACGGGCTTTTGTATAGTGCCCTGCTTCAATTATTACTAAGTTATATGAGCCTAATGAAAATATTATGGCGCCTAATGCTGCAATCCACGGACTGAAGCCTATCACAACCAGTAAAAAATAGAATCCAATGAAATAATATATACCAAATGAAATAGGGCTTTTGAATATTTTTTCAATAGGCATTGTTAAATAAATAATGCCGGGGTTGTTGTAGTAAATCCCCATCATAAAGGTTGGCATTCCGCTAAATAAATTATTAGTCCACAATGCTTCTTTACCTGTTTTTTCAAGATGGTCTAATCTTTCATGTTGCATTGCTTGTGCTTGAATATTATCACTTGATTGCAATACTTTACCTTCATAAGCTGGCATGAAATAAATGGAATAAATTACAATAGCGGCTAATAAGGCTAATAAATGCTGAACAATTTTTTGTTTCATTGAAAAAATTTTTGCGAATATCTGAAAAGATTGGTTTTGTTGAAATAGAATAAAGTAAAAATATACTTTAATTGTTGAATTGAATTATTAAATCTTCAATTTGTTTTATATCATTTAGGTTGATTGAATTTTTTTGCAAATTTAACTGAGCAAATAATTTTTGATTATGATTGCTGTTGGCTTGTTTTTGTTTTTTCATTTTCACTAAAAAACTAAAAAATGAAGGTAAAAGTGGTTTTAAATATTTTCTTTTTAAATACGCATAACTAAACACTGAATGATATTGTGTTCCTGTTTTTACCCAATCTAAATAACTTTTAATAATTGCTTCAACCTCAATTCTGGCTTTGTTTTCGTTGCTTGAAGTTTTTTCAGAATAGAATTTTATAAGGGTTTCTTTAAAGTCTGAAAAAATGTGTTTTGATTTTTCATCAATTGCAATATCGGGTAGAAGTGGCGTTGTATTACCAGCTGAAAAAGCTGCTTCTTCACGTAAGTGAAAAACCACAGGTAGTACTTTGAATTTTCCATGAATTGCAGCTGAAAATGAAAATATAAATTCAATTAATCCTAATACTTCATATTTCATTTTGTATTTAAAAACATCGTTTAAATTTTCAATACGATGAATGGAATAGTAGTTAGGATAAAATGGGGAAAAATATTTTTTTGCTCTACTGAAAATTTCAGTTTCTACGTTGTCAATATTATTCCCGTATGAATAAAGTGAATTATATAATACTGCGTTTTTTAGTTTGTAAAATGATAAACTAACGCCATGAACGCACGAATAATCTGAATGAGTATCTAAAAAATCAATTCCAGTTTTTACACCACTTTGTAAATGAAAATCATCATCAGCACAAAGCATTACATAAGGTGTATTGGTTTTTGATATAGCAAAACTTACTTTATCATAAAAATTGTTTTGATGGAAATAATAGTATGAAACATTTGATGGTAAAGTTTTTTCGATAATTGGTTTTGTAGGTGAATCATCAACAATGATGAATGAATATGGCAATAAAGATGCATATTCAATCGTTCGCTGAAGATGAATTGGGCGATTATATGCAGGAATTATGACTGTGATTTTGTCTTTCAAAAGGGTTGAATTTTATTTGAAAATTAAACCTTGCCCTGTTGGAATATTTAAAATTTTAATGCCTTTGCTTACTGCAAATTTATCCCATGCATTGCGTTGCATCACATATTTTTCAGATAAAGCATAATCATCTAAAAGTACAATTCCGCCTGGTACTAACTTATCCCAATAATATTCAATGGCAGCAATTTCAGGTTGAAAATTATTTAAATCAATAGATAAATAACAAACCTTGTCAATGCTTTTTGTAGATAGAATTTCAGGAATAATTCCTCTTACCACTTCAACATTTTTAAAAACAGAAAAATTACTTTTTACAGCTTCATATACATCTGAATAACTCCAGTTATCAGGGTTATTAGTTTTAAATTCATCTTGATGAACGTGCTGTTTAGGAATGGGGCCATAAGTATCAAAAAGATAAAATTTCTTATTCAATTTTTCAAACTGAATATAATTGATGATTGTAGCTGCTAAGCCACCTCTGTAAACTCCACACTCCACAAAATCACCTTCCAGGTTTTTAACTTTATCTGCCACCCAACAAGCAATATATGCTCTCCAAAAAATATCAATGGCTGGCCAAGCGCCTGTAGATTTTCCTTTAGCATAAGATTCAA
>JBDKJJ010000141.1:0-4034 GCA_039796635.1 Bacteroidota bacterium | reverse complement strand
GAAGTGGTATATGTAAATACAATTTGAAAATAGTACAAATGAGTGAAACGTCCCGATTTCTTTGGGATGGACTATATTGAACGTAATCGGTATTAAGCCAGCTTGAAACAAAAAATCCCTCTCACTTTGAAAGGGATTCTCGGCAAGTGCCTTCGACAGGAATCGAACCTGTATTTAAAGTTTAGGAAACTTCCGTTCTATCCATTGAACTACGAGGGCTTCATTACAATTATTTTGTAAAGATAAAAATGAAAATCATCAAATTAATTTTACAATAAAAATCCCTCAATAAATATTTGTTGAGGGATAAAAGTTTGGCGAACCATATTGGTTCGCCAAACTAGTTTTTGAGGAATACTATTTTGATAATTTCGCTTTCAAATTTTGGTCTAAAGCATCCAAAAATTCTTCAGTGTATAAATAATGTTCGCCATGGTTTACTTTATTTCCATGAATACAAACTGCTAAATCTTTAGTCATTTTGCCACTTTCAACAGTTTCAACGCAAACTTGTTCTAAAACTTGACAGAAGTTAATCAACTCTTGGTTGTTGTCTAATTTTCCTCTGAATTCTAATCCACGAGTCCAAGCAAAAATTGATGCGATTGGATTAGTAGAAGTTGGTTTACCTTTTTGGTGGTCACGATAATGACGAGTTACAGTGCCATGAGCCGCTTCAGCTTCCATCACTTTTCCATCAGGAGTTACTAATGTTGAAGTCATCAAACCTAAACTACCAAAGCCTTGAGCAACAGTATCGCTTTGTACGTCACCATCATAATTTTTACAGGCCCACACAAAATTACCATTCCATTTTAATGCAGAAGCCACCATGTCATCAATCAAACGGTGTTCGTAAACAATGCCAGCTGCATCAAATTTTGCTTTGTAATCAGCTTGATAAATTTCTTCAAAAATATCTTTGAAACGCCCATCATATTTTTTCAAAATGGTGTTTTTTGTAGAAAGATACAAAGGCCATTTTTTCATCAACGCTTGGTTGAAACATGCATGAGCAAAGCCACGGATTGATTCTTCAGTGTTGTACATCGTTAATGCAACGCCATTTCCTTTGAAATTGAAAACTTCATATTCTTGTACCGTTCCATCTTCGCCTTCAAATTTCACTGTCAACTTTCCTTTGCCTTTTGTAACGAAATCAGTAGCACGATATTGGTCACCAAACGCATGACGACCAATGCAAATTGGCGCAGTCCAATTCGGAACTAATCTTGGAACATTTGTACAAACAATTGGCTCACGGAAAACAGTTCCATCCAAAATATTTCGGATAGTACCATTTGGTGATTTCCACATTTGTTTCAATTTGAATTCTTCCACACGAGCTTCATCAGGGGTGATAGTAGCGCATTTGATACCAACGCCATATTTCAAAATAGCATTAGCCGCATCAATGGTTACTTGGTCATTTGTTTCATCCCGATATTCAACACCTAAATCGTAATATTTAATATCCAATTCTAAATAAGGAAGAATCAATTTTTCTTTGATAAACTTCCAAATGATTCTTGTCATTTCATCGCCATCCAGCTCTACTACTGGGTTTGCTACTTTAATTTTGTTTGTCATTTGTTATAATAAATTTTTTGATTGAAATTTTGTGGCGCAAATGTAGATAAAAAAAAATCTTTGATAGTGAATTACATTTTGAAAATGTTTTAAAAACAAAAAAGCCACCCAACTTTAATTGAATGGCTCATTTGATTTTGATTTCGATAGTTTTTATTCTTTGATAAATTTAGTTCTATAAATGTTGTTTGAAGTTTTTACTTCAACAAAATAAACGCTTGATGAAAGGTTGCTGATATTAATTTTATTAGCAGCAAATTCTGAATTCATAATTTGTCCGTTAATTGAAGTGATTTTAACAGCTTCAATTTTTTCGCCTTTTACTTCAATATTTAATTCAGAAGTTGCAGGGTTCGGATAAACTGATAACTTACTTAAAGCTACTAAATTGTTAATTCCATTTGGTGCATTTGGATCTAAAATTGTGATAGAATGAATTGCATTACCTCCTTTCATTCTTGCTACAATTTGAGTTAAACAAAATGTATCAGTGCACATTGCGCCACCACCAGTAGCTGTAATTGATAAGCAAATTGTATATGTACCTGCTAATGCATAAGTATGTGATGGATACTGACCTGTTGAAGTTGAACCATCACCCCATGACCATGTATATACAGCATTTGAACCAGTTGTAGTTGAATTGTTGTAACCATAATAAACACCAGTATTTAACGAATCAGGCCAAATTGAAAATGATGCTTGGCATGATGGCGTTTGAGGGTTTGTAACCGTAATTGTTTGGCAGAATGTATCCATACATGATTGATTTACAGAATCTTGAATATAAATACAAACATTATAAGTGCCTGGTGCATAACTCATGGAATACCAACCACCTGATATTGCATTTAAAGATTGTGTTTGACCATTTCCGTAACTAATATAGGATGCAGAATAACCATAAGCACCTGATGTAGTATAACTACTATCTACAAACGAATAAGTAGTTGTTCCTGAATTTTGAAACGCCATTAAATAAGCTGCACATCCAACTTGTGCTTTTGTAACCGTTTGCATTAAAGCAAAACTTACTAAAATTAAAAGTAATTTTTTCATGATTTAAATTTTTGTTTTTTTGATTAAATAAATATTTTTTGTTGATGCAAAGATGAAAACTATTATACTAAAAAAAAGTGAAATAAAAATATTTTCTTACATGTTCAAAAAGATTAGGATTGTTTATTCTTTCAGAAATTTTGTTCTAAAAATATTGTTATTTGTTTGCACTTCTACAAAATAAATTCCAGTACTTAAATTGTTGATGTTGATTTCATTTAATGCTGAAGTAGTTTGAAAATTTAGTTTGCCATCAATTGAAGTAATTTTTATTGAATTTACTTTTTCATCATTCAAATTAAAATTCAATTCATCTTTAGCAGGGTTGGGGTATACTGAAAAAGGTTTTTCATTATTAATATTTTTAATTCCATTTGGAACTTGAGTATTAATAATATTGATACTATGCATAGCATTTTTTGCATTCATTCTATTCACATTATAATAAACACATTGGCTATCAGAACAGTTGTTATTCCATACAGTTAAACAAACATTATAAAATCCAGCAGATGCGTAAGTATGGTTAGGGTAAGGCATCGTATCCGTAGATCCATCTCCCCAACTCCAGTTATAACTTAGATTTGAGCCTGTTGAATAATTATACCCTTGGTATAAATGAGTATTTACTGAATCAGGAAGTAAAACAAATACTGCATTACATGGCAAATTATTTTGTTGCCAATTCCCAACAACTGAAGCATTGCTCGAATATGTACAACCTACAGAATCAATTGTTGTTAAATCGACGCTATAGTTATGACCTTGTGTTAGAATAGAATTTACTGTAGCCGAATATCCTGAACATAAAAATGTATTAGTCGTTGAATCCATAATTAGCCAATTATAGGTATATGGTGGTGTTCCGCCCCACGGTACAGCCATAAAATAATACAATGAATCATTGTTGATAAATGAAATTGAATTATAGCAAGTTGCAAGTTGAGGTACCCAATAGTTATAGACTTCATGATATGCATAAGATGTACACCCTGTAGAGTCAGTTGAAGTTAAATAAGCATAACAATTATGGCCAAACAAGATAATTACACTTACTGAATCCATACTACCAGAATATAATGTAGTATTAGATGTAGAATCAAAAATAGTCCAACTATAGGAGTATGGTGCAGTTCCTCCCCAAGAAGACGCTTTAAAAGTATAAATACTATCCGAACTTGTAGTGTCAATAGATGTATAGCAGCCATAAACTGTTATGGTTTTACAAATGCTATCTATACAATTACTTAATGAATCTTTGATGTGTAAGCATATAGGATATGTACCGTGAGTTGGAAATAGGAATGAAGCATCATGCCAATTCCATCCAATTTGAAAATAAACTACATTGCCTCCAAAATTAACATATGAGAAGGAGTCATTTA
>JBDKJJ010000140.1:0-3203 GCA_039796635.1 Bacteroidota bacterium | reverse complement strand
CTATCGGCGCCCATTTCTTTCATCAACATATTGGTGTATTCAACTGCATTATAAGCCTGGGGCGAACCACTTAATCTACCACCAATTTGTTTACATAAATGTTCTAAATTTTTATAACTCTGCCCATGCAACATAGCTTCAGCAAATATTTTGCGAAGCATGATTGAATCATAAGTTTGAGCTGTTGAATTGAAACTTGCAAAACAAACAAGCAATAGAAAAAATATTTTTTTCATGAATTGAAATAGATTGATTTTAGAAAATAAAGGTAGAAAAAAATGACAGGATACCATAATGTAAAAAACTCCTTACAATTAGATTACTTTAAATAACTCAATTCAATTATTTTAGCGTTCTGAAAAAATAAACAATCATGATTCAACAAATTTTATTTGTATTGCTTACAGCTGTATCTGTTTTTTTCTTCGCAAAAAAAGTGATGAGCATTCGGCGCAATATTTTATTAGGAAAAGATGAAAAACTGAATGATAACCCAAAGTTGCGTTGGAAGAATATGTTGCTGTTTGCAGTTGGGCAAAAGAAGATGTTTAAAAACCCATTGGTGGCGGTTTTGCACTTATTTGTTTATGTTGGTTTTATCATCATCAATATTGAAATGTTGGAAATTGTATTAGATGGAATTTTCGGAACACATCGTTTGTTCTTACCAATTTTAGGAACAACATTTTATTCAATATTAATTTCTTCATTCGAGTTTTTAGCAGTTTCTGTAATAATTGGTTGTGCAATATTTTTAATCAGAAGAAATCTTATTAAAGTTAATCGCTTCACAAAGCCTGAATTAAAAGGATTTCCATTTAAAGACGCCAATTACATTTTAATTACAGAAATCATTTTGATGCTTTTGTTTTTAAAAATGAATGCCATTGACCAAGTATTACAAAGTAGAGGAATTGAACATTACAGAGCAACTGGTTCATTTTTATTTTCATCGCATGCCAATGGATTATTGCAAGGCTACTCAACCGAATTTTTAGAATTAACCGAACGAATCTGTTGGTGGTTACACATTGCAGGCATTTTTGCTTTCTTAAATTATTTGCCATACAGCAAACATTTGCATATCATTTTGGCTTTTCCAAATTCATTTTTTGCTCGATTAAATGCAATTGGTCAAATGGAAAATATGCCATTGATTCAAAAAGAAGTTGTCCTTTCTTTTCAACCTGAACGTGCTGCTGAATTTCCTGGTGATGATGCACCATTAAAATTTGGAGCAAAAGATGTGAAAGATTTGAGCTGGAAAAGTTTGATGGATGCTTATAGTTGTACTGAATGTGGAAGATGCACTGCAGCTTGCCCTGCTAATCAAACAGGTAAAAAATTATCTCCACGAAAAATCATGATGGATACCCGTGATAGATTGGAAGAAGTTGGGAATAATATTGACAAACACGGGATGGATTTTACCGATAACAAAACTTTATTAGGTGATTATATTTCGGTAGAAGAATTAAGAGCTTGTACTACTTGTAATGCTTGCGTTGATCAATGTCCTATAATGATAAGTCCGTTACATATTATTACTGAATTGCGCCGCAGTTTGGTAATGGAAGATAGTAATGTTCCAAATGAATGGGCAATGATGTTTGGCAATTTAGAAAACAATCAATCGCCGTGGAAATTCAGCAACGAAGACAGAGCAAATTGGCGAAATGATTAATCCAATAACTTCTCCAAAGCCATACCTCTTGAGGCTTTTAATAAAAATGTGTGATTAGTAAATTGTTGTTCATTCATCCATTGTTTTAATTCGGTAGTTGTTTCAAACGAAATAAAATGGTTGAATTTATCTTTCAATTTTGCAAATTCTTTACCTACAATAATTATTTTTTCAAAGGATGAATTATTTAATTGATGAGCAATTTGAAGATGTTCAAATCCACTATGATTGCCTAATTCAAACATGTCACCTACAATTACAATTTTATTTTCAACTGGCATTTCGGCAAAGCTTTCAATCGCTAATTTCATACTGCTTGGATTAGCATTGTAGCAATCAACTATAAATTGATTGCCATTTTTTTCAATCAATTGCGAACGATTATTAGCAGGTTTATATTCTTCAATTGCTTTTTGAATTTGTTCGTTAGTAACGCTGAAATAGCTGCCAACAGCCGCAGCAGCTAAAATATTTATCAAATTATAATTTCCATTTAATTGCGATTGTATGGAAAACTCCTCTTTATTTATTCTCACTTTGGCTTTCAAAAATGGAAAGGATTTTTCAATTGAACCAAAACAACCAACTTGTAAATTATCACTATAAAAAATTTGTTGTAATCCAACAGATGCGTTTTTCAAATCGACATCTCCAGCGTTTACAAAAGCAGAGCCATCAATTGTTTTAAGAAAATCGAACAATTCAGCATTTGCTTTTTTTACACCTTCAATATCACCAAAACCTTCTAAATGGTCTTTGCCATTGTTAGTAATCAAACCAAAATTTGGCAGCGCAATCGAACATAAAAATTTTGTTTCTAATAAATGATTGGCGCCAATTTCAATCACTGCAACTTCAGTATCCAAAGGCATTTTGAGTAAAGTTATGGGTACGCCAATATGATTATTAAAATTTCCTGCGGTTGTATGAACTATATATTTTTCAGCCAATACTTTTGAAACTAATTCCTTTGTAGTTGTTTTTCCATTCGAGCCACCAATACATAAAACTGGAATTGAAAATTGTTGGCGATGAAATGTTGCTAAATTTTGAAGGGTAGTTAAAACATCATCAACTAAAATATATTTTTCGTTTTTTGCAAACTGCTTTTCATCAATTACAACATACGAAGCGCCTAATTCCAAAGCCTTTTCTGCAAATTCATTTCCATTAAAATTGGCGCCTTTCAGTGCAAAAAAGATAGAGTCTTTTTCAATTTTACGAGTATCAGTTGTAAAATTTTGTTGTTGCTGAAGGAATAATTGATGTAAATTTTCGATGTTCATATTACTTAATTTCTTCAGTGAATTTAATGTCGAACTTTTCTAATTCCATTAAAATTGGATTATAGATAGATGCGATAGTTGGAACCAATACGCCACGTTGTTTTATCTTTTCTTTTAAAATTAAAACAGCGCCCATGGCAAGTGGTAAACCAACTGTTTTTGCCATTGCTGTATGAATTTGGTCATCGCCTTTTAATACCAGAGTGCTATTCACTTTTTTAGTTTCATTTTGA
>JBDKJJ010000139.1:0-3964 GCA_039796635.1 Bacteroidota bacterium | reverse complement strand
AAGTATTGGTAACTTTTATGATGATACACATACGGATACATTAAAGAGACGTTTTTCTGCATCAGGAAATATTTCTGCATATAGAGCTTATACCTTTATTGATGACATTTATGTGGGATACGATTCTACGCAAGACCATAACGGCATAAATGAAGTTGTTGAAAAAGATATTGCTGTTTACCCTAACCCAGCCAACACAAGATGCACAATCAATCTTAATGGGTATTATTTCCAAAGCATTTCAATAGTAAATATGTTAGGTAGTCAGGTTTATTTTGATGATAAACTAAATACTACTAAAAAGGAAATTGATGTCAGTCAATTTCCTACGGGCTCTTACATTATTCAATTTAATTCATCGCAAACCAAATTCAACAAAAAAATAAACATTATTCATCAATAAAAACAAATCAACATGAAACATTTAAAATTTACACTCGTTTTTCTTTTGGCTTTCTCTTTTTTATCGTTTAAAGTATATGCTCAATCTTGGCTAACAATTGGTAATTCAGTTTCTAGTGGGAACTTCCTCGGCAGCACTTCTACTACCGTACCGCTTGAATTAAAAACCACCCAAGCGCAGCCGATTAATTTTTACACGAACAATACCCAACAAATGACACTTAGTACCACAGGTACTCTGAACTTGGTAACAGGCACAGCAGGTTACCAAATAGGCGGCACACCAGTTTTAACCTTCGGTAGCACAGGCAACCCCAACAACCTCTTTGTTGGCACAGCCAATGTAACCGTTAGCAAAACACTCTTTGCAGCCAACGTAGTATTACACACCGCCAACCAACCCGATATTGATTTAGAAGAAAAAATAAAAGAACTTGAAAACCGAATAGCTGAGTTAGAAAAACTTTTAACCGCTAAAAACTAACCGCTTATGAAAAAACATTTACTTCTTTTCGTAGTATTAATTTTTCCCTCCCTTTTGGGGAGGTTAGGAGGGGCTTCCTTTGGAGAGGGCTGGGGTGAGGTTGCCAATGCGCAAAACTTAGTTCCCAATCCTTCTTTTGAAGATACGGTTAATTGCCCCAATGTATTTGGCTTTTCTCAAGTAGCGAAATGGTATAATGCAGAAGGCATTCCATACTATTACAATGCTTGTAATACAAGCCCTGCACCTAATAATTGTTCTGTACCTCAGAATTATTTAACAAATCGTAATGCTGCAACAGGATATGCTTATTGCAGTTTGGTGAATTATGTTAGCTGGTTTACAAATGGTAGAGATAAAATTGGCGTTCAATTAATTGACACTTTAAAAAAAGGGAAGAAATATAATCTTTCATTTAAAGTTTCTGCTGTACAATGCTGGAAAAACTCTTTAGAAAATGGAGCTTCAAACAATTTAGGGTTTCTATTTTCTACCTCTAAATATGATTTATCACATCCATCGCCTACTAAAAACTTTTGCCATTTAAAAGCTGATTCAATCATAAAAGATACTGTTGGTTGGGAATTAATCAGTGGGAGTTTTATTGCTGATTCTTCTTACTTTTATTTAACTATTGGCAATTTTATTACTGATACCTTAACTGATACTTTGCGTTTTTTTTACCAACAAGGAAACCCTGTTCCACTTAGAGCATTGGTATTCATTGATGACATTTTCGTTGGCTATGATTCCACTCAAGACCATAATGGTATTGATTTAATCAATCAAATTGATTTTCAAATCTATCCTAACCCTACTGCTGATGTAATTCATATTACTTCAAATAATTTTTCCATTCAACAAATTGAAATTTACAACAATTATGGCATTATTTCTTATCATGAAGTATTCACAATACCTAAAAACAATTACACTATTGATGCACACCACTTACAGAGTGGTGTTTACTTTTTGAAAACATTAACCCAACACGGAATTCAAACTAAAAAATTAACAATCATTCATTAATTCAAAAATCATTTTACAATGAAAAATTTTAAAATAATAACAGCAATTTTCTTTCTGCTTCTCTTTTCAATAAAAGTAAAAGCACAGTGGTGGACAACAGGAAACAATCCATTTTTTGGTGATTTTCTCGGCAGCACTTCTACTACCGTACCGCTTGAATTAAAAACCACCCAAGCGCAGCCTATTAACTTTTACACCAACAACTCTGCTACGCCATATGTAGTAATAAGTACCACGGGCGATTTAACTGTTACTGGAAACATAATCTCTAACAACAGTATAAATTTAACTACATCAACATCAGCCTTTCAAATAGGCGGCATCCCAGTATTAACTTTTGGCAGCACGGGCAACCCCAACAACCTCTTTGTAGGCACAGCCAATGTAACCGTTGCTAAAACACTCTTTGCAGCCAATGTAGTATTACACACCGCCAACCAACCCGATATTGATTTACAAGAAAAAATAAAAGAGCTGGAAAATGAATTAGCTTTGGTTAAACAACAAATGGCTACCATCCAAAAACTTTTAATTGCTAAAAACTAACCGCTTATGAAAAAACAATTACTTCTTTTCGCAGCCTTGTATTTCTCCCTCTCTTTTGAAGAAGGCTGGGGTGAGGTCAAAGGGGGATTTTTCAATTGATGTTTCCAATCTATCACAAGGCATTTATTTCATCAAAGCCTTTGGTGTAAATGGGAATGTAAGCATTGGCAAATTTGTGAAAGAGTAAAGCTTGATATTAATAATGTTTCACTAAGCTTGTAAGATGTATTAGATAATTATAAAAATCTATTTCGCTTTTTTCTATTCGTCTGATTATCTTCTTACTTTTGCATTTCTTCAAAAAAATATTTTAATGCTTACATTACAATTAATACGTACCGAAACAGATAAAGTAAAACAAGGTCTTCAAAAAAAACATTTTAAAGACTTGCATATAGTGGATGAAATTTTGGCTATAGATGATAAGCGCAGAAGTCTTCAACAGCAAAATGATGGAATTTTGGCTCAACAAAATGCAGCAGCTAAGCAGATAGGAATATTGATGAAAGATGGCAAAAAGGAAGAAGCTGAATCAATAAAACAACAAGTGGCTGAATGGAAAAAGCAAACTGAATTATTAACCACTGAATTAGCAAGCACTGAACAATTGCAACATGATTTATTGGTGAAATTACCTAATATGCCACATTCATCAGTGCCTGAAGGCAAAACACCTGAAGAAAATGTGGTAGTGTATCAAGTATCATCAATTCCTGAATTAAGTGAGGAAGCTTTACCACATTGGGATTTGGCTGCAAAATATAATTTAATTGATTTTGAATTAGGCGTAAAACTTACTGGTGCAGGTTTTCCAGTTTATAAAAATAAAGGAGCAAAAATTCAACGTGCATTAATCACTTATTTTTTGGACAAAGCTACAGAAGCAGGTTATGTAGAATTTATGCCGCCATTAATGGTAAATGCTGAAAGTGGCTATGGTACTGGTCAGTTGCCTGATAAAGAAGGGCAAATGTATCATGCTGTGGCGGATGATTTTTATTTAATACCTACAGCCGAAGTGCCTATTACCAATATTTACAGAGATGTAATTGTAAAAGAAGAAGACTTTCCGATAATGATGACGGCTTATACACCATGCTTTAGAAGAGAAGCTGGCAGCTATGGTAAAGATGTAAGAGGTTTGAACCGTTTGCATCAATTTGATAAAGTGGAAATTGTTCAAATAGAACATCCTGAACGCAGCTACGAAACATTGCAAACCATGGTAAAACATGTTGAGAATTTATTGATTGAGTTAGAATTGCCATATCGTATTTTAAGATTATGTGGTGGAGATATGAGTTTTGCTTCAGCACTTACATTTGATTTTGAAGTATGGAGTGCTGCTCAAAAGCGTTGGTTGGAAGTAAGTAGTACAAGCTGTTTCGAATCATTTCAAACCAATAGAATGAAATGCAGATTTAAAGATAAAAATGGCAAAATGCAATTTGCACATTCATTAAATGGTAGCGCCTTGGCATTGCCACGTATTTTGGCTTCTCT
>JBDKJJ010000138.1:0-3660 GCA_039796635.1 Bacteroidota bacterium | reverse complement strand
CATGCAATATCATATTTAATATATTGAATGGAAGCGTATTGATTGGGTCAGTCAAATTGAATTTATGCGTTTTTGCCATGGCATTTAATTGCATAAAAACAAAATTCTCTTTGTATTCGCCAAGTGGCGCAATGCCACCTTTTTGAATAGATTTTTTATCATCAGGAATTACTAACGCTTCATTTACTTTGTAAGTAGAGCCTAAGCCTTTGCAGTAAGGACAAGCACCATATGGTGAATTAAATGAGAATGAATTTGGCGATGGTTCTTCATAGCTGATGCCTGTATCAGCACACATTAAGGTTTTACTGAGGCGTTCAATTTTGTTGGTTTCATAATTTAAAATCATCATTTCGCCTTTACCCATTTTCATGGCTGTTTGCGATGATGTTTTTATTCTTGCTATTTCATCTTCACCAACTTCTAATCTATCAATAATAATTTCAATATCATGGATTTTAAAACGATCAACCTGCATTCGGTCAGTAATATCAGTAATGATTCCATCAACACGAACTTTGGTAAAACCTTGTTTTCTCACTTGTTCAAACAATTCTCTATAATGCCCCTTTCTGCCTTTTACTTGCGGTGTAAGTATGGCAATTTTCTTTTCATTATAGTTTGATAAAATATGTTCAATAATTTGTTCTTCAGAATATCGAACCATTTTTTTGCCCGTTTCATAGCTGTAAGCTTCACCAACACGAGCATACAACAAACGAATAAAATCATAAATTTCAGTAACAGTTCCTACTGTACTTCTTGGATTTTTGTTAGTCGTTTTTTGTTCGATAGCAATAACAGGGGAGAGTCCTGTAACTTTATCTACATCAGGCCTTTCTAATGAACCAATGAATTGCCTTGCATAAGCTGAAAAGCTTTCCATATATCGGCGCTGACCTTCAGCATAAATAGTATCAAATGCTAATGATGATTTTCCGCTTCCGCTTATACCGGTAATAACAACTAATTTATTTCGGGGAATATGAACATCAATATTTTTTAAATTATGAACTCTTGCACCATATACGCTAAGATGCTCAATTTCATGTTCACTGATTTCAGGTAATTTCTTTTTTGCCATTGCTGATTTTAGAATCTGCGAAGTTGTGAGTTAAATTTGATGTAAGCAAATTATTTCGAGTACAATAAAATTGAATTAAAGTTGTTATATCAATCTTTAATCTTTTAGCTACATTTGCAACCCGATGAAGAAATCGTATTTATTTATATCCATTTTTAGTATAGTTGCTGCTTTTCTTTTTACAAGCTGTGACCCATATCAGAAGCTGCTTAAAAGCGGTGATTTGAATCTGAAACTTACTAAAGCAAAAGAATTTTATAACAAAGAAGAGTTTGAAAAAGCTCAACCTTTATTTGAGGAAGTATTAGCTACATTACGTGGCACTAAAAATTTCGATCAAGTTTATTATTATTATGCATGGTCGCATTATGGTAGCGGTGATTACATGATGGCTGCTTATCATTTTAAATACATTGCAGATAATTATCCTAATTTTGAAAATGCCACTGAATGCGAATACATGAGTGCTTATTGTTATTATTTATTATCGCCTGATGTTAATTTAGACCAATCTGAAACATCAAAAGGAATTAATGCGCTTCAATTATTTATCAATAATCACCCTGAAGATGCAAGAGTTCAAAAGGCAAATGAATACATTACTATTCTTCGAGATAAGTTAGAATTAAAAGCAACACGAGCTGCTGATTTATATTACAATATTGGTGATTTAAAAGCATCTATTATTGCCTATAAATCTGTATTGAAAGATTTTCCTGATTCAAAAAATGCTGATTATTTAACTTTTCAAATGCTGAAAGCAAGCTATGATTTTGCAAAAGAAAGTATTCCTGCAAAAAAATCTGAAAGATTATCTGAAACAATCAACTATTATTCAAATTTTATTGATAAATTTGCCGCCTCAAAATTTTCAAAAGATGCTCAAAAGATTTATGATAATTCAAGAGCAGAGTTAGAAAAATTGAAAAATAAAAAGTAATACCAACAAATTATGAGCAATACCGCACCAGCAAAAAAGATGGTTCCAAGTAATCCAGGCGTTGAAACACGAAGCATGGATGCTTTAAAAACTAAAACCAATAATGCGTATGAAACTGTTGTAATCATTTCAAAACGTGCTAATCAATTAAGTAGTACTATCCGTGAAGAGTTACACAATAAATTAGCTGAATTTGCAAGCACTTCAGATAATTTGGAAGAAATTCACGAAAACCGTGAACAAATTGAAATCAGTAAGTATTATGAAAAATTACCTCATCCTACTATTATAGCCACTCAAGAATACATGGAAGGAAAGGTATATAGTCGTAATCCATCAAGAGAACAATAATTTTTTTTTACAATTTTTTTCACCCTTCTGAATGATAAATTCAGAAGGGTGTTTTGTTTTAAACAAACTGATAAAAATCAACACCATTAAATTTGTAAATACACTTAGTACTTGTATTTTTGCGCCGCTAATTTTATTTTTTATAAATTTTTTAATCACACATAATCATGAAAGTAACTGTAATTGGCGCTGGAAACGTAGGCGCAACTTGTGCTAATGTATTAGTACACAAAGATTTTTTACAAGAAGTAGTATTGCTTGATATTAAAGAAGGTACTGCCGAGGGTAAAGCATTAGATATTTGGCAAAGTGCTGCTATTGAAAATTATTCTTCAAAAAGTATTGGTGTTACTAATGATTATGCTTCGTCTGCAAATTCAGATGTAGTTGTAATTACTTCTGGTTTGCCACGTAAACCGGGTATGAGCCGTGATGATTTGATTTCAACAAATGCTGCAATTGTAAGTGGAGTTACTGAAAATGTTTTGAAATATTCTCCTAATGCTATCATTATTGTAGTTTCAAATCCATTAGATGTAATGACTTATTGCTCATTTTTAACAGCAAAAGTAGATAGTAAAAAAGTATTTGGTATGGCTGGTATTTTAGATACTGCTCGTTATAAAGCATTTTTAGCAACTGAATTAAAAGTTTCACCTAAAGATATTCAAGCAGTATTAATGGGCGGTCATGGTGATACAATGGTTCCGTTACCTCGTTATACTACAGTTGGTGGTATTCCTGTAACTGAATTAATCAGCAAAGAAAAATTGGATGCAATCATTCAGCGTACAAAAGTTGGCGGCGGTGAAATTGTAAATTTATTAGGTACTTCTGCTTGGTATGCTCCAGGTGCTGCTGCTGCTCAAATGGTGGAAGCTATTTGCAAAAATGAAAACAGAATTTTCCCTTGTTGTGCTTGGTTAACCGGTGAATACGGAATGAAAGATATTTACTTAGGAGTACCTGTTAAATTAGGCAAAAATGGTATTGAAGAAATTATTGAATTACAATTAAATGCTGATGAAAAGAAATTATTAGATGATTCAGCTGTTGCTGTTCGTGAAGTAATGGGCGCATTAGATAAAATGCGTTCAGCTGCTACAGCTTAATTTATTTTACATTTTTAAAAAGCCGCTTTGATAGATAATTCAAAGCGGCTTTTTATACCAATTCCAACAACAAAATAGTCCAAACTATTTTAGAGTTGTGAAGTGGTAAATGCCGATACAGTTTGAAAATAGTACAAATGAGTGAAACGTCCCGATTTCTTCGGGATGGACTA
>JBDKJJ010000137.1:0-6225 GCA_039796635.1 Bacteroidota bacterium | reverse complement strand
CAACTAACATTTGCTCTACTTTAGCAAAAACAGTTTCATTAAAATTTATCATATCTGCAAGTTATTCAATAAAATAAAAAACCTCAGCCTAAACTGAGGTTTTTGTGGTGTGGGCCGGGATTGAACCGGCGACACATGGATTTTCAGTCCATTGCTCTACCAACTGAGCTACCGCACCATTCTTCCGTGTTTTTAACGGAGTGCAAATGTAGGATAATGTTTTTTATTTTAAAAAATATTTTCGATTTTTTTTATTTTAATCTAACAAAAAATCTGCATTTAATAATTCATTATTATGAAACGGAGAATATAAAGCATAGCTAAAACCTTTGCGCAAAGCATATCCTGCGGCTTCTCCATTTTTACTGATTGCAATAAATGCAATTTGTTTATCTTTTAATTTTTCGCCTCTCATTTTCACAGCCCGTTCTAATGCTGCTTTACAAGCATCCTTTGGTGATTTACCTTGCCTCATTAATTCAACTACTAAATGGCTTCCTGCAATTCTTATTACTTCTTCACCATGACCTGTTGCTGCAGCAGCTCCAACTTCATTATCAACATAAAGCCCTGCACCAATTATAGGAGAATCTCCTACCCTTCCTCTATACTTAAACCCCATTCCGCTTGTAGTGCAAGAGCCACTTAAATTCATTTTTGAATCTAAAGCTAACATAGCAATAGTATCATGATTATATTCTCCATTTTCAAAAATATCAGGTGGATTTGGTCCTGAATGGTGATGACGCTTATGACGTTTATTGCCAATATTTTCTATGTTCATTATAGGCTTATATTCACTCTTCTTCAACCATTCATTATAATTTTTTTCAGCATCACTTGATAATTTTTGAGGCATTAATTGAAATCCATTTTTCACTGCAAATTGCTGAGCACCTTGCCCAACCAACATTACATGTGGCGAATTTTCCATTACTTTTCTTGCCACTGAAATTGGATGTTCAATTTGCTCTAAAGCAGCTACTGAACCGCAATTTCCGTTCTCATCCATGATACTTGCATCAAGTGTAACAATTCCATCTCTATCAGGATTTCCATTTAATCCTACGCAACAATTTTTTTCACTTTCAGTAACTCTTACACCAGCTTCTACAGCATCTAATGCGGTTTTATTATCCATCAATATTTCCCATGCTTTTATATTGGCTCTTATTCCTGCATCCCATGTGCTTATTACCATTGGGTAGTTTGGGCGTTTTTTAAAATCAGATGCAGCTATTGAAACTACAGGGTATAATGTTGATGCTAAAATAGTTTGAGAAATAAATTTACGTCGGCTTGTCATAAAATTTTTATTAGCGTTACTAAATTGAAAAAATGATAGGTAAAAAAATTACTTTTGGTAATGCAAAATACAAACTCATTATCAGTTTCAGAAACAAAAAACTTTGACAATCCGAAAATAATTAAAGGATGGGCAATGTATGACTGGGCTAATTCAGTTTATAATCTTGTGATTACATCAACCATTTTCCCAGCCTATTACGAAGGCATCACGAGTGGTAATAATGGTAATGTTGTTTTATTTGAAAGAACATTCGTAAACACAGCATTATATAATTATGTATTGGCATTTGCATTTTTAATTGTAGCATTGTTATCACCTATTCTTTCATCAATAGCTGATTACAAAGGAAACAAAAAATCATTTTTACGATTTTTCAGCACCCTTGGTAGTATCAGTTGTTCAATGCTTTTTTTCTTCACTATGGATAATTTTATTTTTGGGTTAGTATTTGTAATACTTGCTTGTATTGGGTTTTGGAGTAGTTTGGTATTTTACAATAGTTATTTACCAGAAATTGCAAGCGAACAAAAACGAGATGATGTAAGCGCTAAAGGATTTACTTATGGTTATATTGGAAGCGTATTATTGCAAGTGCTTTGTTTTGTAGTAGTTTTTAAAAAAGAATGGTTTGGTATTGATGCTAAAAATGAGGCATTGCCAGCACAAATTTCATTTATCATGGTAGGTATTTGGTGGTTTGGATTTGCTCAAATTCCATTATCAATTTTACCAAAAGGCTCATCAAGTGTTAAAGAAAAAACCGATTCAAATTTAATTAAAAATGGTTTTTCAGAATTGAAAAAAGTTTGGAATGAACTACAACATAAATCAGTTTTAAAAACATTCTTATTCAGTTATTTTTTTTACAACATGGGCGTACAAACAGTGATGTTGGTAGCTACTTTATTCGGAAAAAAAGTTTTGCATTTACCAACTGAAGGATTAATAATTACCATATTATTAATTCAAATTGTTGCTATACCAGGTGCTATTTTAATTGCAAAACTTTCAGATAAAATTGGCAACATTAAAACATTAATTTCAGTAATTATATTTTGGATGCTGATTTTAATTGCGGCATATTTTATTAAAACAGCCAACCAATTTTACATCCTTGGTGCTTTTGTAGGATTTGTGATGGGCGGCATACAATCATTAAGCAGAAGCACTTATAGCAAAATGATTCCAACAAATAATGATACAACATCATTTTTTAGCTTTTTTGATGTTACTGAAAAAGTTGCCATTGTAGTAGGTTTACTATGCTATGGGTACATTGAAGAATTAACAGGTAGTATGCAAAATTCAATACTTGCAGTAATAGGATTTTTTGGAATCGGATTATTGATTTTAATTCCTATCAGAAACAAAAATTTAAGCTAATTGTTAAGTCCATTTTTTAATAAAATATTGAACTAAATTTGCACCATCATATCCATTCAATGAAAAAAAAAATAACCACAATCTTTTTTCTATTAATTGCTCCTTATACTTTTTCGCAAAGCGTATGGAACTTGCAAAAATGCGTTCAATACGCTATTGAGAACAATTTACAACTCAAACAAAGTATTGTTAATTCAAAAATTGCAGAAGTAAATTACAATCAAGCACAATTATCTTACTTACCATCGCTATCAGGTAATGTAACACAGTATTTTAATTTTGGTCGTTCATTGAATGTAACTTCTAATTCTTATGAAAATTCAAAATCAGTTTCATCTAATACATTTTCATTGAATAGCAATGTGCCTTTATTTTCTGGTTTAACAAAGCATAACCAAGTAGCTCAAACGCATTTGGATTTGCAAGCATCACAATTTGATGCTGAAAAAATAAAAAATGATATCGCTTTAAATGTGGCGGCTTATTATTTGTCAAGCCTTAATGCTTGGGAGCAATTAAAAATAATGCAACGTCAAATTCAAATTACGTTTCTACAAAAAACACAAACTGAAAAACTGATAAAAGCTGGAGTAGTAGCAGAAATTAGCATCAAAGATATTGAAGCAACTTATGCTAATGATGCCATGAATATTGTAACTGCTCAAAATAATTATGATGTAGCTATATTGAATTTAAAAAGATTGATGAATATTGATGTAAGCCAATTTGTAATGATTGATACCTCAAATCAAAACATATCAAATGCCGAAGCCGATATGGATTTTAACAGAACTTTTAGCGTTGCTGTTACACTTCAACCCACTATAAAAAGCCAACAATTAAAGTTCAAATCAGCTCAACATACTATTCAATATTATAAAGGTGCATTATTCCCTACATTAAGTTTATTTGGCACTTTGCGAACAAGCTATTCAAGTGCTGCAAAAAATATTGTTGGGTTAGATGCCAACGGAAATTTCATTACTGAAAAAATAAAATTTGAAACTCAAATTGATAAAAATTATGGTAAATCAATTGGACTTGATTTAAGCATTCCAATCAACAACGGATTTCAAACTCGAAGTGCTTTAAAACGAAGTGAATTGCAAGCCATCAATGCAAAAATAAATTTACAAATAGCCGAAAAACAATTACAACAAGATATTGCTCAAGCATTACTAAATGTGAAAGCCGCCGCAGCAAAACAAGAAGCAGCAAAGGCTTTAGCATTAGCTCAAGAAAGTGCTTTCATAGCTAACACAAAAAAATACGAAGCAGGTGTGATTAATTTTTTTGATTTTAATACTTCAAAAAATAACCTTACCAAGGCGCTTAGTGATGTAAGCAATGCAAAATTCGACTACCTTTTCAAAGTAAAAATCCTTGATTTTTATCAAGGAAAAAACTTGTATTAAAATTCTCAATAAAATCATGATTAAAAAAACAATAATAGCGTTAGTAATTTTGGTTGCCCTTTTAGGAATTGCCAAATGGCAAGGCTGGATTGACGGAAAAAATGATGAACAAGTTACAGTTGAAACCATTAACAAACATACCATCATTGAAACTGTAAGTGCAAGCGGAAAAATATACCCGGTTGATGAAGTAAAAATTTCACCTGATGTACCCGGTGAAGTAAAAGAATTGTTTGTGAAAGAAGGTGACGAAGTAAAAGCTGGGCAATTGTTAGCAAGAATTAATCCTGAAATTTATCAAAGCAATGTTGATAGAAGTATGGCTGCCATGAATGTAGCTAAAGCAAATGCGGCAAGCAGTAAAGCCACATTAAAGCAGATTCAGGCGCAATTAGAAAAAGCTGAGGCTGATATGAAACGTCAGAAAAAATTATTTGAAGAGAAAGTAATTTCTGAACAAGATTTTTTATTAGCATCTACAAATTATAAAAATTTGCAAGCACAAGTTGAAGCTGCAAAAGAAAATATTTCGGCTGCTGATTTTAATATTAATAGTGCTGTAGCTAATGTAAAAGAAACCAACGAAAACCTAAGTAAAACAAGTATTATAGCGCCTATGAGCGGCACTGTTACACAACTAAATATTGAAAAAGGTGAACGTGTGGTGGGCACATCACAAATGGCAGGTACCGAAATGATGCGTATTGCAAACCTGCATGCTATGGAAGTAAGAATAGATATTAGCGAAAGTGATGTGGTTAAAATTCATATTGGTGATTCAGCACACATAAAAGTAGATGCTTACGGAAATAAAGAATTTTTAGGCAGAGTAACTCAGGTAGCTAATGCTTCAAAATCAAGCTCATCAAATGGTTCAATAGATCAGGCAACTACTTTTACAGTGAAAATACTAATTGATACAACTTCTTATCAGGATTATGCTATGTCAAGAAAAGTAAAAAATTTGTTTTTGCCAGGTATGAATGCTGGTGTTGAAATTTTTACAACATCAGCAAATGATGTAATAGCAGTACCTATCCAAGCAGTTACATTACGTGATGATTCTGCAAAAAGTACAATAGAAAAAACTGTTCAATCAGAAGTGGTATTTATTGTAAAAAACAATGTAGCCAAATTACACAAAGTAAAAACCGGAATACAAGACACTAAATTTATTGAAATCAGTGAAGGTGTTGAGGTTGGAGACAAGATTATTGTTTCACCTGCAAGTGCCGTTAGTCGAAGACTAAGCAATAAAATGAAAGTAAAAGTGGTGGATAAAAAGGAATTACAAATGGCTGAAAGCAATTAAAACATGTTTTATAAGTATTCAGACTTTACTCCTTCACAAACTTTCCATTCAATACATTGCCGTTTATATCCGTAGCTTTTATAAAATAAATTCCGTTTGTAAGATTTGAAATGTTTAATTCTAATCCCCCTAACCCCCTTTGCAAGGGGGAATCAACAGCCAATGCATCACCGTCATGGTGAGCTTGTCGAACCATCTGTGTTCTACCCAACACATCCAACACCTCTATTGTATTTACAGTAAACTGGTTACTGCTAACTGTTAACTGATAGGTAGCTGGATTAGGATATAGCTGTAGTTTTTTGCTTACCACTTCCTCCACCCCATCACCTTTCACTTCTTCTATATGCACATCATCCAAATAATAATAGGAAGCTAATCCTTTGGAATGATTAAAATCAAAAAAATTACCAATAGTAAAGAATTTATATGCACTATCAGCTATAAATGTACCTTCTACTTTTACCCAATTTAATGTATCACTTATTACCGTGGTATCATTTATTTTAGGTAGAAAATTAGTAATATTACTCCAAGTGCTATCTTGCTTTACATGGTAAGTCGTAAAACCAATTCCAAAATTATTGCTGGCATCAGTAGGTGCAAAAAAACTTTTTAATGATACATAATAATAACATCTATATTTTTTACCAATTATTAAGCTACCTTGTATAGTTCCCTGTATGTACTCCCTATTTGCACCGCTCATATTAAAATAGCCTGCATAGGCATTACCATCTTTGGGGTCTTGGGGGGGGGGGGGGGGGGGGGGGGGGGGGGGGGGGGGGGGGGGGGGGGGGGGGGGG
>JBDKJJ010000136.1:0-3239 GCA_039796635.1 Bacteroidota bacterium | reverse complement strand
TGATTGATTTAGTTAAAACAATTCTTCCTGATAAATCAATTACTGTTAAAGTAAATCCTTTTACATTTTCAGACACATAATTTACTAAGAAATAATTAGACGCTGGATTTGGATAAATTTTAAACGCTGAAACCGAAGCTGCTGCATTGATACCAGTTGCATCAGAAGTTGAGAACTGACGAGCAGCTGACCATGAATTACATGGATGGCCAGGATTAAAAGCCATTATTTTTACATTATATAATAAGTTCGGTTTTAAAGAATCAGAAGCTAAAACTGAAGCAAAAGTATCAGTTGTAATTCTGCTCCAAACTTGGTTGGTAGGATTAGTTTTATTGTAGATAGCTACTAAATATTTTTCAGCACCTGCCACTTTATTCCATTGTAAAGGAACATAATCAGCAGGATGATCAGCAGCAGATTGTGGTTCAATAATAGTTGTAACACCAGTTACTGCATTTGCATTTTGTTGTAAATTTAATAAATAACCACTTCTTACAGTGTTATAATTTGCTTGCATTGCGCCTCTTTGTTCATGACTGAATCTTGTAGTGCAATAATCATTTGCATAACTCATATATAAGGAACTATCGGGGTGAATAACCATTCCATTAGGATCTTTTCTTAATGAACAAACATAAGGGCAATTCCAACGATCAGGTAAGTAATCAGCTCTTGTGTCACAAAATTTATCACCAGCAATATGGCAATTGCTCCCATCTACTTTTTCAGGATTTGATGGTTTTGACATTCCTGTTTTAACTAAAGTATCACATCCAGCACTCCATACACCTTCCCAACCATTAAATGTATGAGGTAAACTAAAATAGTGACCAACTTCATGAGTGACAGTAGTTTGGTTTTTACCACCACATGAACCCGTGATAACAACTACATCTAATCCTGGTGAAAAATAACCACATAATCCTGGAGAATTTTGAACAAAGAACATGTTCAATGCACCTGGTCTGTGATACTTAGGATTATTCATTGTAGCATAAGCCATTGGATTAGATTGTGAACCATCATTATAAAATGCTGTGTTATTAATATACTGAATATCTTCATATAAGAAAAAATGAATTCCTATAGAATCTCTATCATAACGCATGTTCAAATCACAAATATCATCTAATAAATTTTGGACTGCATAATATCCTGAACCATCATTTTTGCCAATGATATGCGCCTTTATTGGTACATAAACAGTTTTTGAAGCTTTTGAACGATAATGCGGCGAAGCATCATTACGTTGGTATTCGTCTAACCAATCCATTTGCGCCTTACTTAATGTAGTGCCACACCAATTAGATGGTTTTGAATCTTGTGCATTCACTTTTGAAATCAAAAGAGTAAGCAAGAAAAGATAAGTAAAAGTTTTCTTAATCATTTGTTTGTTTTGGTTTGTTTGATTTTTACTTTTTTTAGTTTGGCAAATATAAATGAAAATACGACTTAAAAAAGTTTTTTTAAAAGTGAATTTCACATTTGCTTTTCATTATTGTCGAAACAAAAAAGCAATTGGTTGCATCCATTATAAAAAAAAATTTCATTTTTTATGTTAGAGTTGTATTTTGCTAAAAATTCAGAATTTCAATTTCAAACAATTAAATAAAACTACAGCATTATGAATATCATCGACATAAAAGTAATGAAAGGACCGAACTACTGGTCAGTGCGCCGTCATAAGCTTATTGTTATGCGATTGGATTTAGAAGATATGGAACAAAAACCAACAGATAAAATCGATGGTTTTTTAGAACGATTGAAAAAATTAATGCCTAGTATGCAATCACATCGTTGTAGTGAAGGCTGCGATGGTGGTTTTTTTATGAGAGTGAAAGAGGGCACTTGGATGGGGCATGTGATTGAACACATTGCTTTAGAATTGCAAACATTAGCAGGAATGGATGTGGGCTTTGGCAGAACAAGAGAAACATCAACCCCTGGAGTTTACCATGTGGTATTTAGTTATTTTGAAGAAAAAGCTGGCATTTATGCAGCAAAAGCTTCGGTAAAAATTGCGCAAGCGTTAGCTGATGGAAAAGATTATGACCTTTCAGATGATATTACTAATCTTCGTGAACTACGTGAAGATGAACGTCTTGGACCATCAACAGGTTCATTAGTTGAAGAAGCTGTAAAAAGAAAAATTCCGTTTATACGATTAAACAGAAATTCATTAGTGCAATTAGGTTATGGTGTTAATCAAAAAAGAATTCAAGCTACAATTGCTTCTACTACATCAAGTATTGCAGTTGAAATTGCTTGCGATAAAGAGGATACCAAAAATATTTTAGATGCAGCCGAAATACCAGTTCCTAAAGGATTGATTTGTGTTGATCATGAAGATTTAGAAGCAGCTATAAAAAAGATTGGTTATCCAATTGTAACTAAACCAATTGACGGAAATCATGGCAAAGGCGCTACTACAAATATTAATAGTTGGGATGAAGCTGTTGAAGCATTTGAAGCTGCTAAAAAATATTCTCGTAAAATTATTGTTGAAAGATTTATTACTGGTTATGACCATAGAATTTTGGTTATCAATTATAAATTTATTTGTGCTGCAAGGCGAACTCCAGCTGCAGTTATTGGTGATGGAAAATCAAATATTCAACAATTGATTGATAAAGTGAATGAAGATCCAAGAAGAGGTTATGGGCATGAAAAAGTTTTAACAGCTATTAAAGTAGATTCATTTACCGAAAAAATTCTTGCAGATAAAAATTTGACTTTAGATTCTGTTTTACCAAATGGCGAAGAGTTGTGGTTGAAGCCCACTGCCAATATTTCAACAGGTGGAACTGCAACAGATGTTACTGATTTAGTTCATCCAAGCAATGTATTTATGTGTGAACGAATTGCTCGAATAATTGGATTAGATATTTGTGGAATTGATATTATGGCTTCTGATTTATCAACACCACTTTCAGAAAATGGTGGCGCAATATTAGAAGTAAATGCTGCTCCAGGATTCAGAATGCATCTTGAACCAACAGAAGGCTTACCAAGAAATGTAGCAGAACCAGTGATTGATATGTTATACCCCCCAGGAAGTTCAGCCAGAATTCCTATCATTGCTGTAAGTGGTACAAATGGTAAAACCACTACCACTCGAATGATGGCGCATATTGTGAAACAAATGGGACATAAAGTTGGATACACCACCACTGATGGAGTGTATATTCAAAATCAATTGATGATGAGAGGTGATTGTACTGGCCCAATAAGTGCTG
>JBDKJJ010000135.1:0-5728 GCA_039796635.1 Bacteroidota bacterium | reverse complement strand
GTTATGATGTGCATCTTGGCAAATATTTGTCAATATACAAAGACCGAGTGTTAGATGCCAAAAAGCATAATGAAGTTGAGCATTTTGAAATTGGAGAAGATGGCTTTGTATTGCAACCTAATACATTGTACTTAGGCGTAACTGAAGAATATACTGAAACATTAGCCCACGTTCCGTTTTTGGAAGGAAAAAGCAGTATTGGCAGATTAGGAATTGATATACATGCTACGGCAGGAAAGGGCGATGTTGGTTTTTGTAATCATTGGACTTTAGAAATTTCAGTAGCTCAACCTGTAAGAGTATATGCAGGTATGCCAGTAGGTCAGTTGATTTATTTTGTAGTTGATGGCAATATTGAAAATATGTATAATAAAAAGAAATCAGCTAAATATAATAGCCGTAATATTCGCCCTGTTGAAAGTATGATGTGGAAGAATTTTAAATAAATAAATGTATGCTTAATAAAATTGAAGAGGCCATTGAAGATATTAAAAATGGTAAATTAATTATTGTAGTTGATGATGAGGATAGAGAGAATGAAGGCGACTTTGTTGTAGCTGCACGATGTGCTACTCCTGAAGTTATCAATTTTATGTCGAAATATGGTAGAGGGTTGATTTGTGCACCTATTAGTGAAGAGATTTGCAATAGATTAGAATTGGATATGATGGTTACAACAAATACCAGTTCGCATGCCACACCATTTACAGTTTCAATTGATTTATTAGGGCATGGTTGTACTACTGGCATTTCAGCACAAGATCGCAGCAAAACGGTATTAGCGATGTTGGATGAAAATATTAAGCCTGAAGAATTTGGCAGACCTGGGCATATATTTCCACTAAAAGCTCAAAAAGGCGGAGTATTAAGAAGAACTGGTCATACCGAAGCAGCCATTGATTTAGCTGTATTAGCAGGTTTTGAACCAGCAGGAGCTATTGTTGAAATCATGAATGAAGATGGTACTATGGCTCGTTTGCCACAGTTGATTGAAATTGCAAAGCAGCATGATTTGAAAATAGTATCCATTGAAGATTTAGTGGCTTATAGAATGAAGCATGAGTGTTTGGTAAAAGAAGAAACACGAGTAAAGATGCCTACGCAATGGGGTGAGTTTGAGTTGATTGCTTTTACTCAATTGAACTCAAATGAAACTCATTTGGCATTGAAAAAAGGAGAGTGGACTAAGGATGATTCAGTAATGGTAAGAGTGCATAGCAGTTGTGTAACAGGTGATATATTAGGTTCGTTGCGTTGCGATTGTGGTGAACAATTGCATCAAGCTATGTCAATAATTAATGATGAAGGAAGAGGAGTAGTGTTGTATATGAATCAAGAGGGGAGAGGCATTGGCTTATTAAATAAATTGAAGGCTTACAAATTACAAGAAGAAGGAATGGATACCGTTGAAGCTAATTTAGAATTAGGATTCAGACCTGATGAACGTGATTATGGCGTAGGTGCTCAAATTTTAAATCATTTAGGAATAAAGAAAATTAAATTATTGACTAATAATCCTAAAAAACGAGCAGGCTTGATTGGTTACGGGTTAGAAATAGTTGATAATGTGCCAATACCAGTAGTTCCAAATATACATAACCATCATTATTTGGAAACTAAAAGAGATAAAATGGGACATGAATTGAAATTTTAATTCATCAATTTTTTAATACCGCCTTTAAGATTAAATAAGTTAGTAAAACCATATTTATCTTGAAGGCGTTGTTGTGTAATTGAACTTCGTTCACCTACACGACAATATAAAATTACAGGTTTGTTAGGGGCTATTTTTTCTGGCTGCTTTAGTAAATCATTCATTTGAATCCATTCGCCACCTATATTAAAAGTCTCATGTTCGTGCCATTCTCTTACATCAATTAATTGGAAGTCGTCGCCATTTTTTATTTTTTCATTTAATTCATCTAAAGTAATTTCTTGTAAGTTTTCTACTTCACAATCAAAATTAGTTTCATAATTCTCAGTCAATCCATTTTTCAATAATTCTTCAACGGCAACTTTATCTTTTGAAAACTGAATAATATTTTGTTGCATTTTTAAACCATCAAAAATTAATAATTTATTGCACAAAATATCGCCAACGCTTGTGATTACTTTAATGGTTTCATGAGCTTGCATTGTGCCTATAATCCCAGCAATAGTAGGTAATACACCAGCTTCAGCACAGTTTAAACTATTGGTAGGAGCTTCAGGGAACAAACATCTGTAAGTTGCACTTCGTTCATCATTTGAAATAGGATAATTATAAACCGATAACTGACCTTGATATTGATGGATGGATGCACTGACCAAAATTTTATCTAACAAAACACAAGCATCGTTCACTAAGTATCGAGTTTGAAAATTATCAGTAGTATCAACTATTATGTCATAATCTTTGAAAATATTTAATACATTTTCTTTCTGAATACTGTTATAAATTTTGAAATTATAATCACTTAACTTTTGTTGTAAAGCCTCTGCTTTGGGTTTCCCAATTTGATTTTCAGAATATATAATTTGCCTATGAAGATTTGATAAACTAACAGCATCACTTTCAGCAATACCAATATTACCAATGCCTGAGGCAGCTAAATATAAAATAACTGGGCAGCCTAATCCGCCAGCACCAATTATTAAAACACGGGCTTGTTGTAATTTTTGTTGAGCCGCAATACCAAAGTTGGGTAATATTATTTGCCTTTCGTATTTTTTAAAATTGAGCATGCTCAAAGATAGTTTTTGATTGGTTTTGATGGACAAAATATTTATATGAATATTAATTCAGAGGCTTTTGTTTTTACATTTCAGTAAACTATTTACTTTAGTGTTTTTACAAACAATAGAATGAGTTACAAACCACATAAGAGTAAGTTTGTGTTTGTTGAAGTGAAGGTGTTAAAGAGCCTATATTGTTTGCTAAACTATGTTTAAAATAATTAAAATTAAATAATGAAAGAGTTAGTTCGAAAAATGTTACCTGATAGTTTTATAAACCTTATTCGTAATTATAACAAGGGTAAAAAAACACGTTTTATAAATGAAATGAATAAACGTGGATTTATTTTCGATAAGAAATCGAATTATTACTCTCCACTGCCTGATTATGAATTGTTGATGAAAAACAAAGAGAGATGGAATAAGCCCTCTGAATTAATAGGTATTAATTGGAGTTTAGATGAATTGAAGAATAATTTTGCTGAGTTACACAATAAGTATTATCATGAAGTATTAGAGTTACCAACTTTTATTGAACTAGAGAATATGGGCTTTGGTGTTGGTTTTACACCTTTTGATTCCTACTTATTGTATTACATGATTAGAGAACATAAGCCTAAAAGATATTTCGAAATTGGTTCAGGCACATCTACTTATTTTTGTCATTTGGCTTCACAAAAAAATGTTTCACTGGGTTTTAATGCCACTGAAATTAACTGCATTGAGCCTTATCCGTGGGATTTATTAAAAACAATACAGCCAATTAACTTAACTGTAAGCGAAGTACAAAGTGTTCCATTTGACTATTTTAATAGAATTGAGGACGGAGATTTTTTATTTATTGATTCAACACATATTGTGAAACTTGATGGCGATGTTCCTTATTTGTTTTTAGAAATTTTACCACGAATCAATAAAAATATTTTTATTCATATTCATGATATTGCCTTCCCTTACACCATACCATATCCATCTGATTTTTGGATTTCTGATAGAAAATATGAAACAGAAGATCAACTTAAAATACCAATGTATTGGACAGAAGGTATGTTGTTGCAAGCTTTACTTACTAATAATCCACTATATAGCATTCATCAATCTATGCCAATGATTAGGTATTATGATAATGAATATTTAACATCATTAGTTCCTGAAACTTCTAAAATCACTAATCCATACCATAACTTTTCTTCAATTTGGCTAAGGAAATCAGTAAAATAAATTGTAATTAATTAGAGTTTAATTTTATCCCAATTTCTCATATTCATTTTTCAAGAAGCTAACTAATTCATGAATGTAGGCTTGTGAAAAATCAAATTTAATTCCAGCGGCTTCGTATAGCTCAGGTAATGTTCTTGAATAACCTAATTTTAAAGCTGCCATATAATTATCAATGGCTTGTTTTCCATTTTCTTTATATTGTTTCCACATAGCTACCGCAGCTAATTGCGCAATAGCGTATTCAATATAATAAAACGGAACTTCATATAAATGCAATTGCGATTGCCAACGATTGGCAGCATATTCGGATAATCCTGAATAATCTAATACAGCAGGCGAAAATTCATAAAATATTTTTAACCATTCGGCTTTTCGTTCTTCGGTAGTATGATTAGGGTTGGTATAAATCCAATGTTGAAATTTATCAATAGTAGCCACCCACGGTAAAATATGAATAACTGATTTTAGTTGTTGTTTTTTGGCACGTATTAAGTCATCATTATTTGGGAAAAACAAATGCCATTGGTCCATTGAAATTAACTCCATACTCATACTTGCTACTTCAGCAATTTCACTTGGTACATCTTTAAATTCTTTCAATTCTAAATCTTTTGCTAAAAATGAATGTATGGCATGTCCGCCTTCATGAATCATGGTAGTCATGTCTTTCAAGCTACTTGCTGCATTCATAAATATAAAAGGAACGCCAATTTCAGGCATACCCATATTGTATCCACCTGGTGCTTTTCCTTTTCTTGATTCTAAATCAAGATGATTCATGTTTTTCATGATAGATAAGCAATTGCCAAAAAACGGATGAATATTAGTAAAGCATTCAATAGTTTTGTTTAATAAATCTTCACCATCAGTAAATGGTTCAAGTGGCTTGCAGCCTTCTTCACTACTTTCTGTATCCCATGGTTTTAGTATTTCAACGCCCAATGATTTTTTCTTTTCATTTAAAAAGAATTCATAAAGCGATAAAACTTCAGTTTTAATAGCATCATGAAATTTAAAACAATCATAAGGTGTATAATCATTACGGCATAATTCAGTAAATTTATAATCTCGATAATTTGAAAAACCTGCTTTTTTCGAAATTTTATTTCGTGTTTGAACCAATGATGTGAAAAGCTCATTCAATGCATCTTTATCAGCTAATCGGCGCTGCATAATTAACAAATAAACTTCTTCTCTTACTTTTCTATTTGTTTCATACAAAAATTTTGAAGCCTGCGGAAGTGTGTATTCATTACCATTATAATGAATAGTCATGTTGCCAATAATATTTTGGTATTGCTGCTGCTTCAATTCACATTCTGTAATCAATTCAATGTTTTCATCTTCATGCAATTTCAAAGCATTGTTGATACCCGAAATCAAAGTGCCGTATTCATTTTTATTCAATTTTTTTGAATAAGGTGATTCAATAAATTTTTTATTAAGTTTTTCTTTTATTTCAATTAAATGTGGTTGAATATTTTTAATAAAATCTTCATGATGAGCTTTCAATTCTTCATTGTTTACATCACATGTAACTTTTACATATCGCCATCTTGCATCCTCATCTACAGCTGATTCTAATTCACTTTTATTTTTTAACCAAAGTGATAAATCTTCATTCGAATTTATTTCAAAAGATAATAATTGGTCATAATATGGGCTAATATTTTGCCATGTTTTGAATTCAATATTTTCAGGAATGAATGTTCTTGGGTTTCGTTTTATAACTTGAGCAGCAGAATTTTCGTTGTTCAAAAGCATATTTTATTAAGATTAATTCAGAAAGGAA
>JBDKJJ010000134.1:0-3528 GCA_039796635.1 Bacteroidota bacterium | reverse complement strand
TGCTTCAACATTTGTTTCATTCATTACCTGCAAAATGCAGTGGGATTTATGTTGATATTTATGCTACCACTTGCCTTAAAGATTTCACAAACCTTTTGGCTACCGCCATTTTACAAACATTTCCAGAAAAGAAAAGCATCGGAAAAAAATTAATGGTTGCCTTAAAATCATTACGTCCCATTTTTAGTTTTGATAGTTTAAGTGGTGTACCTGAGGTAAGTTTTGATTTTGCACAACCTAAGCAATTTGAGCATAGCGTAACACAATTGCTAAAATTTTTAGATGCTCAAAACCAAATTATTATTATAGCTATTGATGAATTTCAGCAAATACTTAATTACCCTGAAAAAAATACAGAAGCCTATTTGCGAACCATCATTCAACAACTAAAAAATGTACGATTTATATTTAGTGGTAGCAGTCAGCACTTATTAGCTGATATGTTTACCAATGTAAAGCGACCTTTTTTTTCAAGTGGTCAATCCATGTATCTGCATGAGATTGACACCCTTCTTTATAGTACATTTATTAAAGAACAATTCACGAAATCAAAAAAAACAATTTCAGATGAGGCTATTGATTTTATACTTGAATTTACACATAGGCATACTTACTATACACAAGCTTTATGCAATAAACTATTTTCAACAGGCACAAAAAAAATAACACTTGCTGATGCTCAAAAAACAGCCAGTATTATTTTGCACGAAAACGAAGCTATTTATTTTCAATACAGATCATTGCTTACTGTTAATCAATGGCAATTGCTAAAAGCCATTGCTCAGGCAGATAAAGTATATCAACCATCATCCAAAAAATTTATTCAACAATATCACTTAGGAACACCAGCCAATGTGCAACGTAGTTTAGAAGCCTTACTTAATAAAGAAATGATTTTTTCAAAAAAAGATAGTATAGGCAATTATTACAGGGTGTATGATTGTTTTTTGTTGCGATGGTTAACCACTAAATAAAATTATACATTTTGCATAATGCAAAATGTATAATACAAAATATTGCATCATGATTAAACGCTCCATCTTCATCGGCTCACCATGTCATTTAAAAACTACTGACGAACAGTTGGTGATTCAATACAGCCATGTAAAAGGACAAGAAGAAATGACGGACAAAACAGTGCCGATTGAAGATATTGGTATCATAATATTAGACCATGAACAAATCACATTAAGTCATAGGCTCATTGAAAAACTATTGGATAACAATGCTGCATTAGTTACCTGCAATGAAAAACATTTGCCCACAGGAATGTTGTTAAACTTAGATGGAAACAGTACGCAAGCTGAGCGATTCAAATACCAACAAGAGGCTACTGAACCGCTAAAAAAGCAATTATGGCAACAAACAGTGAAACAAAAAATTGCCAATCAAGCAGCGGTGTTGAATCATTTTAATATTGATTGTGGCAGATTAATGGAATTATCAAAAGCGGTGAAAAGTGGTGATAGTGATAATTATGAAGCACAAGCAGCAGCATTTTATTGGAAGGTTTTATTCCCCGATGCTTGGAATTTTGTTCGGCATCGGGAAGGTGCAGCACCTAATAATTTATTGAATTATGGTTATTCAATTGTAAGAGCAACTGTTGCCCGAAGCCTTGTAGGTAGTGGTTTATTGCCAACATTGGGCATCTTTCATCACAACAAATACAATGCGTATGCGCTGGCTGATGACATCATGGAACCTTACCGACCTTATGTTGATTTAATAGTGAGGCAAATCATTGATGAAACATCTAACATTGAAATATTGACCAAAGAATTAAAAGCAAGATTGTTGCAAATACCATCAATGGATGTAATGATTGATGGGGAGAAAAGTCCGTTGATGAACGCAACGCAGCGTAGCAGTGCATCATTAGCAAAATGTTATAGTGGCGAAAGCCGAAAATTGATTTATCCTGAAATGTAGAGACGGATGATTATCCGTCTGAAAAACAATTAATGAGAGATGCAGAGACGGATAACTATCCGCCTGAAAAACAATTAATGAGAGATGTAGAGACGGATGATTATCCGTCTGAAAATCAATTAATTAGATGTAAAGACAAACAAATGTGCATCTTTAATGATAGGATAGGTAATTATGCATCTTTAATAATAAGACGGGCAATTGCCCGTCTCTACAGAAAATAAAATGACACTGTTCAAAAACAAATATCGAATTGAACCTGCAAGACTAATAGGTTTTGATTATGGCAGCAACGCTGCTTATTTCATAACAATTTGCACCAAAAACCGAATCAATTATTTTGGTAAAATTGTAGAGACGGATAATCATCCGTCTTACAATGAGACGCACAATAGTGCGTCTCTACAAAACACCCCAATTGCAAAAATTGCCGAACAATTTTGGAATGAAATTCCCAAACATTATCCTTTCGTCATTTTAGATGAATTCATCATTATGCCTAATCATATTCATGGCATATTGATAATTAACAAAGAAGATGTAAAGATGGATAATCGTTCGTCTGATTTTGTAAAGACGCACAATTGTGTAGAGACGCACAATTGTGCGTCTCTACCTGAATGGAATGAAAACAAATTCGGTCCCCAATCACAAAATATTCCTGCCATCATACGTTCATTCAAATCATCAGTAAAAAGATTTGCGAACGAAAATCAAATTGAATTTGAATGGCAGCCAAGATATTATGATAGAATCATAAGAGATGAAGAAGAAATGCAACGCATAAGAATTTATATCAACCAAAATATTGAGAATTGGAGAGATGATGAAAATTATTCCCCGTAGAGACGGATAATTATCCGTTTAAAATGAGACGCATAATTCATACATCTAAAAATGAAATGCATAATGAGGCAAATAATGAGCCGCACAATTGTGCGGCTCTACAAATAAAAGGAAATGAAACATGACCGCTTAAATGCTTATAGAATTATGTGGGTACTTGTATTTTTCGATTTACCAACCGAAACTGCTGGCGAAAGAAAAATAGCTGCAAGGTTTCGCAAAGACATTATGAAAGATGGCTTTCAGATGTTTCAATTCAGCATTTATTTAAGGCATTGTGCAAGTGTTGAAAATGCAAGTGTGCACATCAAACGTACTAAATCAAGGTTGCCCGAAAAAGGACATGTGGGAATACTTTGTATTACCGACAAACAATTTGGCGATATTGAAATATTTTATGGAAAAAAATTGCAAGATAACCCCAATGTGCCTCAACAATTAGAAATGTTTTAGAAAGAAAGTATTAGGTATTAGGTATTAGGTACAAAGTATTAAGCAATAAAAACTAAGTGAATCTTTGTGTTCTTGTGTCTTAGTGGTTCAATAAAAAATTGTAAAAACATGCCCAGTCAATAAAAATTGAAAGGGCATATTAATAAATAGGATAGTAAAAACTACTATCCTACTTCAATTCTTTGTAATAATTCAATGAATTTCTGACAACAAAAACCAAACAAAAGACAATACAGATAAGGCTTTTGAGAAGATCCGTTGTTTATCGAAATACAAAGAACTTAATTTGAAAGCAAA
>JBDKJJ010000133.1:0-2928 GCA_039796635.1 Bacteroidota bacterium | reverse complement strand
TAGTCAGCAGTAATCAGTTTGAAGTAAATACATTAGAGGTAACTAATTTACTAGGTCAGCAACAAAATGTAAAAGTTGAAAAATTAACAACAGAAAACTGCCAACTGAATACTGAAAACATGTCTTCGGGTATTTATTTCATCAAAGCCACAGATACCTTAGGAAACAGTTTGATTGGAAAGTTTGTAAAAGAATAAATCAAATCTTTACATCTTTGCATTTCAACCCAATATGATTTGAAATTTGCACAAGTAATATTACCATTGGCTTTAAAAGAACTAACGTATGCTATTCCGTTGGCGCTTTCTAATACTATAAAAATTGGTAGCCGAGTAGAAGTGCAAATCGGAAAAAAGAAAGTTTACTCCGCCATTGTATCCGAAATACACGACCGTGAACCATTGGAATACAAAGTAAAACCCATCACTAATGTATTGGATGAAAACTCATTAGTAACACCAGTGCAAATTCAGTTTTGGCGCTGGATTGCTGATTATTACATGAGTACAACAGGTGAAATTTTGATGGAAGCTTTGCCATCAGGATTGAAATTAAAAAGTGAAACCAAAATTGTTTTACATCCTGATTTCAATCACGATTACAATAATTTATCAGCCGAAGAATTTACTATTGCCGAAGCCTTGAGTAATAATGAAGCATTAAGTATTGACGATATAAAATTGATATTGCAGAATCATTCAAATAACAAAAAACGAATTACAGATACACAAGTTTTTATGTTGTTAGAAGAAATGATGACAAAGCAAATTGTATTTATTGAAGAAGATTTAATTGAAAAATATAAACCCCGAACCGAAACTTTTATTTCTATTCATCCTCGATTAGTAAACAATGAAATGCTTTTGCAACAAGTATTTCAAGACTTAGAAAAACGAGCCGTAAAACAATCGAACACTTTGCTTTCGTATTTTATGATGATAAAAAAAGACGAGCAAGTAGTTGAAAACGATGAACAAATTTGGGTTAATCAATCTGACTTAGTAAAAAAAGCTGGAAGTAATTCTTCTGTTATAAATGCGCTAGTAGAAAAAGAAATTCTGCAATCGCAAAAAATGGAAGTGAGCCGTTTGAAATTTAAAGGTGGGAATAATACGGCTTATCAATTTACCAATGCACAGCAATTAGCATTTGAGCAATTAGAAAAACAATTGCAACAAAAAGATGTAGTGCTTCTTCATGGCGAAACAGGAAGTGGCAAAACATTGCTTTATGTTGAATTGATGAAAAGAGCGATTCAAGAAGGAAAGCAGGTTTTGTTTTTATTGCCTGAAATTACTTTGACCGAGCATTTGATAACCCGACTTAAACATTGGTTGGGTGAAGAAATTGCTGTTTATCATAGTCGTTATAATGATAATCAACGTGTTGAAATTTGGAATGCAGTATTACAGAATAAATACAAAATTATTGTTGGTGCACGTTCGGCAGTTTTTCTTCCTTTTCAAAATTTAGGTTTAATTATAGTAGATGAAGAACAAGATAGTTCCTTCAAACAATCGCAACGCAATCCTCATTATCATGCTCGTGATGCAGCCATCTATTTGGCTTCACTTAATAAAGTAAAAACCATTTTAGGAAGTGCAACGCCTTCGTTAGAAACATGGCAAAATGCCTATCAGCAAAAATTTGGTTTAGTAAGATTAAAAGAAAAATATTCTACCACTAATCAATCCCTTTCTCCATTAAAAATTGAGTTGGTTGATTTACGAGAAGCAAATAGAATGAAAACCATGAAGGGCAGTTTTTCATGGAAATTGTTTGATGCGATTAAAGAAACAATTGATGCTAAAAAACAAGTTTTATTATTTCAAAACAGAAGAGGTTATTCTCCATCGTTGTACTGTGGCGTATGTGGTTGGGTGCCTGAATGCCCGAATTGTTCTGTAAAACTTACGTACCATAAATATTCTGATTCATTAAGTTGTCATTATTGTCATTTTAGCCGCCGAGCAGTGCAAAGTTGCCCACGTTGTGGTGAAAGCAATATGAAAATTCAAGGCGTTGGAACTGAAAAAATTGAAGATGAATTAAAAATTTTATTGCCTGAAATTCGAATTGCTCGAATGGATGCTGATAGCGTTCGGACGCAAGATGGACATCAACGAATTTTAGAAAAATTTGAACGAGGTGAAATAGATGTTTTAGTGGGCACACAAATGATTACAAAAGGGTTGGATTTTGAAAATATTGGACTAGTTGGTGTTTTAAGTGCTGATGCTTTATTGAATTTTCCTGAGTTCAGAATTAATGAACGAACCTACCAAATACTACATCAAGTAGCAGGAAGAACAGGAAGAAAAAATGGAAATGGAAAAATTTTAATTCAAGCACTCAATATCAAACATCCAACTTTGCAATGGTTTGTACGTCAGGATTTAGAAGCTTTTTATGATGAAGAGTTAAAATTCCGTCATACACTTTTATATCCTCCTTTTGCTCGATTAATTCATATTGAAATCAAACACAAAAAAGTAGAAACTGCTGTTGCGGCTGCAAATTGGTTGCAGCAAAAACTTTTAAAAGTATTTGGTAAGTTTGTCTTGGGTCCATCTGTACCTGCTATTGACAGAATAAAAACCTATTATCGTCGTGAGCTTTTAATTAAAATCACCAAATCAAGTAACCTAAAGGAAACAAAAACAATCATCAATCAATTTATACAAGAACTTCCTCATGAAAAAGGATTTGCTCAAGTGATAGTTGATGTGGATGTTGATTGTTAAGAAGCCTAATCAAATTAAGCTTTGTAAGGATAATTACACTATTTTTGTAGCCTAAATTATCACTTTGATTAAAATAGGAAACATAGAATTACCTGACTTTCCATTGCTTTTAGCACCGATGGAAGATGTAAGCGACCCTCCGTTCAGAGCGGTGTGCAAAGACAATGGCGCAGACTTGATGTAC
>JBDKJJ010000132.1:0-4347 GCA_039796635.1 Bacteroidota bacterium | reverse complement strand
AAGAAGCGACCACTGGGGCGGCACATTAACAAGTGGATATACAGCATCAGGGTTGAGTTTGGAAGGTCCGTTATCAAAAAAAACAACCGCATTATTTTCAATTCGCCAAAGTTATTTGCAAATATTATTCAAGCAAATTGGTTTACCATTTTTGCCAACATTCAACGATTATCAATTTAAAATTTCTATCAAACCCAACAAAAAAAATGAATTTATGATGATGGGCTTAGGAGCAATTGATAAATTCAAATACAATTTTGATGCGTTGAATACAAAAGATTCGGTTCGGAAAGAAAGTGCAACTTACATTTTGGGGAATTTAGCAACTCTTGAACAAAACAATAATACTGTTGGGTCAAGCTGGAAGCATTATCGCAGCAATGGTTTTAGCCTTATTGTACTAAGCGCAAATTGTTTAGTAAACAATAGTAGTAAATATAAAAACAATCAAGTAGATGTAGATAGTTTAGCAATTTTCAAGTATAAAAGTGTGGAAGCTGAAATTAAATTAAGAGCTGAAAACACCATAAGAATTAATGATTATAAAATAAATTTTGGTGCTGGAGCTGAAAATGCAACTTATACCAATTCAACATTTAATAAATTAAGTATTCCTTCGGGTATTTCAATTTTAAATTTTTCATCAAAACTTAATTTCATGAAGTACTCAGCTTTTGGGCAGATTACAAAAAATTATTTTGAGGAAAAACTAACACTTTCATTTGGTTTAAGAACAGATATTGCAGATTATTCAAATTCATTAGCCAATCCATTAAATCAGCTTTCACCAAGGATTTCAGCAAGTTACACCATTGCTAAAAATGCACATATCAATTTTAATTCAGGTATTTATTATCAACTTCCATCATACACTATTTTAGGTTTCCGAAGTTCAAATGGTGATTTGATAAATAAGGCAAATAATGTACAATTCATCAGAAGCAAACATGTGGTTTTAGGCGCTGATTATTTTACAAAATTCAATGCTAAATTTTCAGCCGAAGCATTTTATAAGTATTATGAGCACTACCCTTTTTCAGTAGCTCAACAAGTTTCATTAGCAAATTTAGGTGGTGATTTTGGTATCATTGGTAACGAAGCAATTTTGAGCATAAACAATGGAAGAGCTTATGGTTTTGAATTAAGCTATCAACAAAAATTATTCAAAGGAATTTATGGAATATTCACTTACACTTTTGTGAGAAGTGAGTTTCAGAATGCTCAAAATAAATTTGTAAGCGCTTCATGGGATTACCGAAATATAGTGAATGCTACCATTGGCAAAAAGCTAAAAAGGAATTGGGAAGTAGGAACAAAAATTCGTTATCAAGGTGGTCAACCATATACTCCGTATGATTTAGAGCGCTCATTACAAAAAAATGTATGGGATATTACCAAGCAAGGTTTACTAAATTATAATATGCTGAATACCCAACGAACTCAAGATGTTTGGGGAATGGATGTAAGAGTTGATAAAAAATATTTATTCAAAAAATGGGCTTTAATTTTTTATGCTGATGTTCAAAATGTAACCAATGCTAAATCTCGTCAGCAAGATTTTTTATCAGTAAAAACTGATATTAACGGTAATCCAATTTTAGATACAAACAAACCTGGCTATTATTTACCTAAGTATATTGTAAATACAAACGGAGTGATGACGCCTAATTTGGGGGTAATTGTTGAGTTGTAAAATTTCAAAAGTCTTAAAATTCATACTATACTATAAAAAATAATACAATTTTTCATAGTATACTACAAAAAATACTACTTTTTTTTGCAGTATAGTGTAAAAAAAAAACTTTTGCACTATGTATAACCGAAAAATCATAACTCAATTTACTAAACATTTCTTTAAAGGAGTGTGCATAGTACTGATAGGACCAAGGCAAGTTGGGAAAACAACATTGGTTAATGCGCTTCAATCTGAATCTTCAAAAAAAACAATTTATTTTAATTGTGATGAACCTGATGTGAAAAGAAGTTTTGAAAATGTTACCTCAACTCAATTAAAAAATTTGATTTCGGATAATGAATTAATTATTATTGATGAGGCTCAAAGGGTTGAAAACATAGGGGTTACTCTAAAATTACTAGTAGATAATTTCAAGAAAAAACAATTTATTGTAACTGGTTCATCGGCTTTAGAGATAGCTGATAAAATATTTGAACCACTAACTGGTCGTCAGCTTTTATTTAAATTATATCCGCTTTGTTTATCTGAAATTTATGAAAATGAATCTACCTTAACAATGAATCGGGAGTTGGATTGGCATTTGATTTATGGTTGTTATCCGAAAATAGTTACAGAAAAAGAAAGTGCACAAATCCTATTAAAAAATTTAGCAGGGCAATATTTATACAAAGATATTTTATCATGGAAAGATATACGAAAGCCTGACTTATTAGATAAGTTATTACATTTATTGGCTCTTCAAATGTGTTCAGAAATCTCACTAAATGAATTAGCAACGCAACTAAAAGTAAACACAGTTACAATTGATAATTATATTGATTTATTGGAGAAAAGCGGCGTAGTGTATCGCTTAAAAGCCTATAGCACTAACGAAAGAAAGGAAGTAACAAAAATGAAAAAAATTTATTTTTGGGATAATGGAATTAGGAACGCCATAATTGGAAACTTTGACGATGTAAAAAATAGAAACGATGTAGCGGCATTGTGGGAAAATTTTATAATTACTGAAAGGATTAAAATGAATCAGTACAATCAATCTAATTCAGATTCATTTTTTTGGAGAAGTAATCAACAACAGGAAATTGATTATGTTGAATTCGATAAAAAAAAATTACATGCATTTGAATTCAAATGGAATCCGAATGCAAAAGGAAAACCAACTAAAGCCTTTACCAATCTATATCCTGATGCTGAAGTATCAATTATCAACAATGAAAATTATCAAAATTTTGTTGGGATTTAATCAATTGAGTACTATCAACATCAAAGGGCTAATTAAAAATTGCAACTATATTGAAATAGGTTATTAATTTTGAAATTCATTTCACAAATTAAAATCTACACTTATGAAAAGCACATCAGGAATGTTAAGTAGCGAAGCATTGATGATGCCGCAAGAAAAGCTTCAAGCATTAGTGAATAAAAACCAATCATTAACCATTGGAATACCAAAAGAACAAACCTTTCAAGAAAACAGAATTTCGTTAACACCTGAGTCTGTTTTAACATTAACCAACAACGGTCATCAAGTAATTATTGAAACCAAAGCTGGTGATGCTGCTCATTTTTATGATACAGATTATTCTGAAGCTGGCGCTCAAATAGTTTACAGTCCTGAAGAAGTTTTCAAGGCTGATGTTATCATGAAAGTTGCACCACTAAGTGCCGCTGAATTAGAATTTACTAAACCACATCAAATTATTTTTTCAGCAATTCACTTACCAACCATGAAAGCTGAATTTTTGGAAAGTATGAGAAAAAAAAAGTTAACAGCCTTAGCTTTTGAATACTTAAAAGATAGCAGCAATACATTCCCAATCGTACATAGTATGAGCGAAATTGCTGGTTATGCAGCCATTTTAATTGCATCTGAATTATTAAGTGATAACAAAAATGGAAAAGGAATTTTGTTAGGAGGAATCACAGGCGTTCCTCCTGCAAAAGTTGTAATTTTAGGTGCAGGTGTTGTTGGTGAATTTGCAAGCCGAACAGCTTTAGGATTAGGGGCTGAAGTAAAAATATTTGATAACAGCACCCACAAATTAATGAGTTTGCAAAATAACATTGGTACACGAGTTTATACATCCATCATCTATCCTGAAATTTTAAAAAAAGAACTTCAAACAGCCGATATTGCAATTGGTAGCATTCCGAGTGAAACTGGGCAATCAGCCATGGTAGTTACTGAAGATATGGTTCAGCAAATGAAATCAGGCTCAGTTATTATTGATGTAAGTATTGATCAAGGTGGATGTTTTGAAACATCTGAAATCACAAATCATAAAAATCCTACTTTTAAAAAATATGATGTAACACATTATTGTGTGCCGAATATTGCCAGCCGATTTGCTCGTACTGCATCGTATGCTATCAGCAATGTATTAACTCGTAAAATTTTAAGAGCTGGTCAATTAGGTGGGTTTGAAAAATTGTTGTACTCACAAGATGGCACCCGACATGGTGTTTACATATATCGAGGCTCGGTTACCAACAAACATATTGCTGAAAAATTTCATGTAAAACATACTGATTTAGGGCTTTTATTTACAGCAAACAACGGATAAATTATTTATAAAATTTTTGAAAAAATATATGGCAAAAAAAGAAACTACAAATCCTTTAAAAGATTTCAATCCAAATGATGTAGCCGC
>JBDKJJ010000131.1:0-11222 GCA_039796635.1 Bacteroidota bacterium | reverse complement strand
GTGATTGAAGGACCATTAATGGCTGGAATGAGTGTTGTTGGTGAATTATTTGGAAGTGGAAAAATGTTTCTACCACAAGTGGTGAAGAGCGCAAGAGTGATGAAAAAATCGGTGGCATTTTTAGAGCCATTTATTTTAGAAGAAAAATTAAACAACCCAAATTTAGACCAAAGTGGTGCAAAGAAAATTTTAATGGCCACTGTAAAAGGCGATGTGCATGACATCGGTAAAAATATAGTGGGTGTGGTTTTGGGCTGCAATGGTTATGATATTATTGATTTGGGTGTGATGGTTTCGGCTGATAAAATTTTGCAAACAGCCAAAGAAAAAAATGTTGACATTATTGGTTTGAGCGGATTGATTACACCTTCATTAGATGAAATGGTGCATGTGGCAAGTGAAATGCAACGACAAGGTTTTACGATTCCGTTGATGATTGGCGGTGCCACTACTTCACGAATGCACACCGCCGTGAAAGTCGCTCCAGCATATCATCACGGGGTGATTCATGTTTTGGATGCTTCAAAAAGTGTGAATGTTTCTACCACTTTATTGAGTGAAGAAAAAGAAAAATTTACTTCAGAAATAAAAAGTGAGTACGACAAATTGAGAGAAGATTTTCTGAATAAAAAATCGGATAAAAAATTATTGAGCATTGCTGAAGCAAGAAAAAATAAATTTCAAATTGATTGGAACAAAGAAGAAATCAAAACGCCAAATTTTGTTGGTGTAAAGCATTTAGAAAATTACGACTTAGCAGAAATCGCTCAATACATTGATTGGACGCCGTTTTTCATCACTTGGGAAATGCACGGAAAATATCCTGCAATTTTGAAAGATGCAGTTGTTGGTGAACAAGCACAAAAATTATTTGATGATGCTCAAGCAATGTTGCAACAAATTATTGCTGAAAAATGGTTGACTGCAAAAGCATCTTTTGGAATTTTTAAAGCGAACTCAAATGGAGAAGATGATGTAGAAATCAATTGTCAATTGTCAATTGTCAATTGTCAATTCCTGCGTCAACAAACTATAAAGGCTGCAAATCAACCAAATCTTTGTCTTGCAGATTTTGTTGCGCCGAAGCAAAGCAACAAGCAGGACTACATTGGTGCATTCGCAGTTACAGCAGGAATTGGCATTGAAGAACACGTAAAACGATTTGAAAAAAATCATGACGATTATTCTTCGATTATGTTGAAAGCATTAGCTGATAGATTAGCCGAAGCCTTTGCAGAATTATTACACGAAAAAGTTCGTAAAGAATATTGGGGTTATGAAACGAATGAAACTTTAACCAACGAACAATTAATTGCTGAAGAATATAATGGCATTCGCCCTGCGCCGGGCTATCCTGCTTGCCCTGACCATACCGAAAAATTGAAATTATTTGAATTGATTGATGCTACTAAAAATTCTGAAATCATTTTAACGGAATCATTGGCGATGTATCCGGCGGCAAGTGTGAGTGGTTGGTACTTTGCTTCACCACATGCTAAATATTTTGGCGTTGGAAAAATCGACAAATCGCAATTAACCGATTATGCTCAACGCAAAGGCATGAGTTATGAAGAGGTGGAGAAATGGTTGAGACCTGCTTTGGGGTAGCTATTCAACCACAGATAAATTCTTTCGTTTTAATTCAAAATTTTGTCCTAAGTAAACTCTTCTTACTGTTTCATCAGCAGCAAGTTCTTCGGCTGTGCCTTGCATTAATATTTTTCCTTCAAATAATAAATAGGCTCTATCTGTAATTGACAATGTTTCTTGAACATTATGGTCAGTGATTAATACGCCAATTCCTTTTGTAATTAGTTTTGCTACAATGGATTGAATATCTTCAACCGCAATAGGATCAATACCTGCAAAGGGTTCATCTAACAAAATAAATTTTGGATTTACTGCTAATGCCCGTGCAATTTCAGTTCTTCGTCTTTCGCCACCACTCAATACACTTCCCAAATTTTTACGAACATGAGCTAATCTAAATTCAGCTAATAATGATTCTAATTTTTCTTCTTGTTCCTTTTTACTAAGCTTTGTCATTTGTAAAATAGAAAGGATATTATCTTCTACAGATAACTTTCTGAATACAGATGCTTCTTGTGGTAAATACCCAATACCCAATTGTGCACGTTTGTACATGGGCATCATCGTAATATCTTTATCATCAAGCATTACCTTGCCTTCGTCTGGTTGCACTAATCCAACGGTCATATAAAATGTGGTTGTTTTGCCTGCGCCATTTGGCCCAAGCAAACCAACAATTTCACCTTGTTTAACTTCAACTGATACATCATTTACCACCTTTCGTTGGCGATAAGTTTTCATTAAATTATGAGTATGTAATACCATTGATAACGTTTGAATATTAATTGCAAATTACGTTAAAACCAATCAATTTATTTTACCTCTTTTAATCCCATTGTAGTTGTAATCCATTTCATATTCATTTTTGTTTCATTTGAGTAATCTTCATATTGCGGTTGAAATGAATCGTCATCCAACATTTCTAATAAATTTTCATTAAAAACAATTTGCTTATTTGATGGTATTTGTAAGGTTAGTTTTACTTCTTGATTACGCCATTGTTGACCATGTGGCTTTGTAAAGTAGTGTGGTAGCATTAATAACGAATCTTTTTGTGTAGCAATATAAATAATTTCATTAGCTCGTTTTGTTGCTATTGCATCTGAATTTCCTTGTGCTGATTTTTCTATCATCAAATGAACTAATGAATCTTTAGAAGGCACTATTTCTAAACTTACATTACTATTCAAAGCAGTATCCAATATATTTAATTTGTGACTGCCCCATATTCCTACATTAATATGAATATTTCTACGATGTTTGTTTTCCAGGTGCAACCAATCAGAATTAATATAAACAGTATTGTTTTTTATTGGCGAAAAAGAAATTTGTTCTGTAGTGTATTTATCAAATTTAAAATCAGAACTTACTTTTTGTACTACATATAAAATACTAACAATACTTGCAAACCAAATTATGGTGATAGCAGATTTTATCCATGTTGAAATAGATTTAATTCTGAAAATTAATCGCACTAATTTATAGATGATAGCAAATATGGGAATAAAGAGCATGAAGCAAGTGGCAACTACTAACAAATTTGCATCACTTGTTGAATCAACTAAAAAGCCTAACGATAATGGTGCTGCAAAACCAACTGAAAATAATACAACAATTAAGGCAAATGCTAATGGCACAAAAATCATTAATGCAAAAATCAAAAATACAAGTGCAATTATTTTTATTATTGTTCTTGCCAAATGATGCAAAGTGCTTTGATTAGATGAATTTCTGAATTCAGAACCCATTTTTTCAAAATTTTGTTTTACGTTACCAGCTTCACGTTCTACGTTTTTTTTTATATCATCAAATGTTACAGGCTTACCAAACATCGCCATTTTTTCAGCAGCTGTTTCAGCTTTTGGTATAGCAATCCAACAAATTATATAAATCAAAAAGCCACCACCACCAATAAAAAATAAAGCTGCTAATGCTAATCTGATTAATATAGGGTCAATACCAAAATAAGCAGCTAATCCGCTACATACGCCACCCAATACTTTATCATCTCCATTTCTGTATAATCTCCTAAATTGATTATTTGTACTATAAGTATTGTTTGATGTATTAGATTGATTAGATGAATTAGATTCTTCTGTAAATTCTTTAAATTGCTCAGGTTGCCCCATCATTGAAATAAGTTCTTCAATATCTTTTGGTAAAATGGCTTGTGCTCCATCATTTATTTTTTGTTGAAATAATTCAGCAATACGATTTTCAACATCTACATATATTTCAGAAGATGATGTTGTATTTCCAAGATTCAATTTTATTTCATTCAAATATTTTTTTAATGACTCATAAGCAATTTCATCAATTTGAAAAATGATGCTGCATAGGTTTATGGATATAATTTTATTCATGATTTTTTGGTTTAGATTTTTTTATTTGGTCGTTTTTTCAACTGCGTAAGCAAGTTCTTTCCAAGTTTTATTCATTTCTTTTAAAATGGCTTCACCATCTTCAGTGAGTTGATAATATTTTCTTGGCGGACCTGTTTTTGATTCTTCCCAACTATACTTTAAAAGCCCATCGTTTTTTAATCGGGTTAATAAAGGGTAAAGTGTTCCTTCAACAACTAACATCTTAGCTTCTTTCAATGAACCAATAATATCAGAAGCATAAGATTCATTTTTTGAGATAATAGAAAGGATACAAAACTCTAAAACTCCTTTCCGCATCTGCATTTGAATATTTTCAGCATTCATTTTTTTCTGTTTTAGTATTAATTACGGTGCAAATATAAGTCGTTTTTAGTACTATGCAATACATAGTACCATATTTTTTTGAAATTATTTTTAATAACAACTTTTTTTAGAGCAGACTAAATATTTTTTTTACTTTTGGTATCGTTATAATATTAAATACATTTTACAATGAAGAAGTTAATTGCTGGTTTACTGATTATAGTTATGGTAAGTATATCATCGCTTAGTGCATTTGCACAAAAGGATGAGTTTTTAAACGATTTGATTAATCTTTGGAATAATCATAAATATGAAAAAGTTTATCAACCATTGAAAGAATATAAAGACAGTAAAAAAATTCAAAACGATTTTGAAATTGACTACATGATTGCTACAAGTGCTGCAAGAAGCGCTGGCGAAGATCCTAAAGAAGTAAGTTCATTGATTAATGATTTATTGGCTAATTATAAATTTAAAAAAGAAGACCAAGATTATATTCGTAATCAAGATGGAATGGGTAAATACGAAAAAGGAAAAAATGCAAGAATGGATGCTGAACATATTGCTAATAGAGGAAAAGCAGGTGATGCTACTAATAAAGAGGTGCCAAAATCACAAGGAAAAAATACTGATAAAACTGAAGCAAAAGAATTGAAGGACGCAGGTAAAAAAGAAGTTGTGAAAGAAATCAAAGTAGAGGAAAAGAAGGAAGAAGTTGTAGTGAAGGAAGAGGTTAAAAAAGAAGAAGTAAAAAAAGAGGAAAAAAAGGGAGAGGTGAAAAAGGAAGCTAAACTTGTAGCAAAAAAGGATAGCGATAATAAACCTGGTGAAGTAATTAGAAAACCTAATGTTACCCAAATTGTAAAAGGAGATAGAGTAATTACTGTGATGGCAGGGCATAGTTATTTTGTTCGTGGAGATACTATTATTGAAATTCCGCCAGTAAAATCATTATTGAAGAAATAAAAAAAAGCCGATTCTAAAATTTTAGAATCGGCTTTTTTTATGAAAACATATTATTATAAATTTCCTCTTAATGCTTGCTCTCTTTCAATTGATTCAAACAATGCTTTGAAATTGCCTTTACCAAATGATTGAGCACCTTTACGTTGAATGATTTCAAAAAACAAAGTTGGTCTGTCTTGAACTGGTTTGGTGAATATTTGCAATAAATAACCTTCGTCATCTCTATCTACTAAAATTCCTAATTTTTGTAACGGAGCAATTTCTTCATCAATATTGCCAACACGGTCAGTTAGTTCTTGATAGTAAGAATCAGGCACTTTCAAAAACTCTACTCCACGATTAGTTAACTCAGTAACTGTTTTGATAATGTCATGTGTTGCTACTGCAATATGTTGTACGCCTTGACCTTGATAAAAATCTAAATATTCTTCAATTTGCGATTTCTTTTTTCCTTCAGCAGGTTCATTAATCGGAAACTTAACATAGCCATTTCCATTGCTCATTACTTTACTCATCAAAGCTGAATATTCAGTTGAAATATCATTGTCATCAAATGAAAGTAAATTATAAAAGCCCATTACTTCTTCATAAAATTTCACCCAAGTATTCATTTCATTCCAACCCACATTACCTACACAATGATCAACATATAATAAGCCTACATCTTCGGTTTTAACCACTGGCTCCCATTTTACAAAGCCTGGCAAAAATGCACCTTTATAATTTTTGCGTTCAACAAAAATATGAACTGTATCACCATATAAATGAATACCACTTCGTTTCACTTCACCATTTTCATCTTTTTCTGTGGTTGGTTGCAAATAAGGTTTAGCACCACGTTTTACAGTTTCATTAAATGCTTTTTCAGCATCATCAACCCATAACGCTAATACATGAACGCCGTCACCATGTTTTGCATGATGCTTGGCAATAAATGTATCAGGCTGTAAACTTGAGGTAAGTACTAATCGAATTTTGCCTTGTTGCAAAACGTAAGAACATCTATCACGTAAACCAGTTTCCAAACCAGCATAAGCTACTGGTTGAAATCCGAATGCATATTGATAATACAAAGCTGATTGCTTAGCATTACCAACATACATTTCAATATAATCGGTACCATTTAAAGGTAAAAAATCCGAAGCAGTATTGCTGTTCGGTTTTGATGAATATGAAGTTGTAGTTGACATGGTAATTATTTTGTTGAACTGCAAAATTAATTAACCTTTTTGTAAAGTCGAATTTCAATGATGCCTTTATTCCAAATTTTTTCTACTTTATATTTTTGATTCAGTAGTTGTAATTGTGAAGTTGTAAATGATGTTGAAATATTGCTTTGCAAAATGTAATCATATTTTTCAAGTGATGATTCAGTTAGTGATTTTAATTGAATGGATGTTGAATGTAAACCAACGATAGAGTCAGTAACATCAAATGGAAAACGAGTAGCGCATTTTTGAGTAAGATTATTTTTTTGCAAATATTCAAATGCTTCTGTTCGTAATTCTTGATAAGGCATGTGAGCTAAATTGCTATCCCAACCAATTCCATATTTTTTAAATGGAAAAATAAAATTGCCTGAAAACAAAATCGTAATAAAAAATAGTAGAGCTACCCATTTCCATTTAGGTAATTGAGTAAGAATAAAATGACTCAAAAAAATCGGAATCAAAATAAATGAAAACAAAAAATAACGATGGCAAATTGGTTTGCTCATCACAATAAAATTAAAACTAAAGCCAACAGTAATACTCAGCCAAATCCATACTAAAAAGGAATAGTAATTTTTGTTTTTGAAATTTTGATGATTGAAAAAATAAACTAACACTACAATCATCATCAGCACATTTAAAAAGTGTCCATTATCATAAAAACGAATAGTTACTAATCCAGCATTTTTAATCATTTGTGGGAAGGAAGCAATGCCAACATTTTCAGCTCCCCAACTACTGTTTGGGTCACTTATCCAATACCCAACATTTTTATAATGAATGATTAACCAAACACAAAATGCAAATGCTGAAAAAATAAAAGGCAATAAAATTTTACCAAATTCAACAATTGATTTTTTTTGAAAAAATTGATAAATCAATAAGCCGATTGCAACAGAAATTAATAGCGGAATACTTCTTAATTGTATAAATGGCAATAATAAAATGCTGAACCAAAGGAATATGAAATGTTTGGTTTTAAAATTATTATGTTCCATTTTTTTCCAAATTAAATTAATGCTTAATAAAGCAAAAGCAATCATTGGAATTTCATAACCTACTTGCGCCATTTGTGATACGATGGTGGTATCAGCTAGCAATAAAATCAAACTAAATAAAGTAGCTTGTTTTTTTATTTCATTTGAAAAAATACGAATTGAAATAATATGCAATTGATGCAAAAGCAGCCATAGAAAAGGAAGTTGAGCCAAATGACTAACCCATAAATTTCTGCCTAATAGTTTCCAACAAACGGCTAAATAGATACTAATTAGTGGAGGATGACCACAATCTAAAAAATTGCCTAGTGAAAAAATATGAAAACCTTTATCAAAAAAAAAATTAGCCGTTGCTGATGGAATCACAACATTATCCCACATAAACACATCATTTCGGAAAAGAAAAGTGAGTAATGCTGACAGCAAAAATGTGATGAAAAATGTGTAATTTCTTTTCAAAAATTATAAAGTATTGATGCTATTTACCGAGCAACTTTAAGTTTTCTATTATTAATATATTGTTTGAATTCCGAAAATGTCATACCCTTTGTTTCGGCAGCAATTTTTTCTTTTACAGTTCTAAAAAAAATTACGGTATCAAATTCCTTTTCGATTTTTTCTTCTTTATTTTTCATTTGTAATAATATCTTTTGGTGAGCGAATATCTAATTGCATAAAGCCATTTTTCATGTTTATTGAATTATAACCTCTGATTCTAAAAACATTAACGATATGCTTAAAATTCCAGCTAATTAAATAATCTACTTTATTAATTGAAGCACATGCAATATGTCGGCAATCATCTATACTTGTTTCCCCAACTACTTTTTCATTTATATACTCATTGGCAAGTTGATTCATCTCTTCTGTAATCTCAACAAATTCAATATGTTCGTTGGGTAAATTAATAAAATGTTCTTTGATTTTATCAGGAGCATTTTCTAATTCAAATTCAGTTAAGTCAGAATACACACAAATAATTTCACCTCTTCTAACCATTTCAAATAACTGTTTAGTTTCTTTTTGAAACTCAACATCATAAATTCCGCCAAATACCGAAGTGTCAAAATATAATCTTGGTTTCATATTTCAAATATACAAATTTTTCACTTGCCATTGCTGAGTTTTATGAATTTAGAACAAGCCAAAAATCATTTCATTGTTCTAATTGTTGTAACGCCAATCAATTGCTCATAGCGCCCTGCAAAAGGTTTATAATAAACTAAAACAGTATATTGATTTTCGGTTTCATACCAATTTCCTTCGGCTGGAGTCATGTCAAACTTATTATTTTCAGCTTCATAATAACCAATTTGATATTCATAAAACCCTTGTTTCAATAAAGCTTTAGATTCATAGCATTGTGTTTTAGCATTATAATTCATTTTAAATTCGGGCAATGTATCCCAATTAGTAATTCTACCACAGATATAAAAATCACCGCCTACAAGTCTTGTTGCAAAAGGCATCCGCCAATGAACCCACACATAATCAGCCTCTACATCTTGATTAACGGCTTCTTGTTTTTCAACTACATAATCGCCATTCCAATCCTTTTCATAATAATAACTTTTGAATGAACGCAATGGTTCAGCCGAAATATAAAAATGTGAAATAGCACTGTCATTATCAATTTTATCAACTCGGGCTGTTCGCAGACGAGTAGTTCGTAAATCTACTTTTCTGAATTCTTTCATGGCAGGAAAAAGTAAATCAACATCACTGTTGTATTTCAAAATATTATCTTGTACAAAGTTGGGTTGAATACCTGTCAAAGCATTATCCCATCTGTTGTTTTGAAGTATCACCACTTTTATTTCTTCAAATGGATTACTCGTATTTATTCCTTTGCAATCTACTTGAATATCTAATTGTTGATTGGTGTTTGATAATTCAACATTTCTTGGGCGAATTGAATTCCCGGTAATCACAGCTTTGTTATCATTCACCATAAATCGTTTGGTCAAAACTATTTCACCACTTGAATTATCTTTGATAATAACTGAATAATTTCCTGACTTTTTAAAACGAATATTTTCATTAGGAAGCTTCAAATTATAATGCGTATAAATTTGAGAAGTATTAAACGAACGTTTATAATCTAACATTGGATTATCAGAAAAACCTTGTAAATAATCCATGCTAGTTAATTCGGTATTCGGCGTCCAATCAGCGTTGCAAAGCTGAAAAGAGTAAGAGAGATTTCTAGTTTCTTCTGTTAAATCATCAAAGGATAAAATCAATTCATCACTACCATTCAATCCAATAATAGGCTCTGATAAAAACAAATCATTCAATTTGAATTTGGCTGTTTTGATATTTGTATCAAAAGCAAAATCTTTATAAATTTTTATTTCTTGTGCTTTTGCAAATGAAAAATATCCGATAAGAAACAATAACAAAACTTTTGTTTTCATAGTGTACAAAATAAAGTGTTTTATCGAAAGAATGAATTAATTTTTTTTAACCACAGAGCCACGAAGAAACAGAGAAATTCAAAACAAAAAATTTCTTGTAATTCTGTATTCATTGCGCAGCAATACTATGTTACCTATGTTTTCTTATTCAGAAAATATATTTTTTTAAAAGAAGATTGAAATTTAAACTTCATTAAAAAAAAGCAATCATAAAAAACCTATCCACCAAAGTCGGACAAGTTGTGGTAAAACTGTATTCATTATTCATTAAGTTCGCAAAAAATATTTAGAAATGACTGATTCACAAATCGCTTTTGATAGATTGTTAAAAATCATGGATGAACTTCGTGAACAATGTCCGTGGGATAAAAAGCAAACCATTCAAACCCTTCGTACGCTTACCATTGAAGAGATGTATGAGTTAACAGATGCAATATTAAACGATGATTGGGATAATATTAAAAAAGAATTAGGCGATGTATTGTTGCATATTGTTTTTTATGCTCGAATAGCAAAAGAAGAAAATAAATTTACCGTGGCTGAAATGATAAATCAATTATGTGAAAAATTAATTGTTCGTCATCCGCATATTTATGCAGATGTAAAGGTGAACGATGAGCATGATGTAAAGAAAAATTGGGAACAAATAAAGCTTAAAGAAGGCAGCAAATCTGTATTGGGTGGCGTACCTAAAGGGTTACCTGCAATGGTAAAAGCACATCGCATTCAAGAAAAAGCAAAGCAAGTTGGTTTTGAATGGGATACCAGAGAACAAGTATGGGATAAAATTGAAGAAGAAATAGCTGAGCTAAAAGAAGCCGTGGCTAGCAATAATATGGATGAAATGGAAAATGAAATGGGCGATGTTTTATTTTCATTTATTAATTACGCAAGATTTTTAAACCTTGATTCGGAAACAGCTTTGGAACGAACCAACAGAAAGTTCATTAACCGATTTAGCAAGATGGAAACAGCAGCCAATAAGGCTGGAAAGAATTTAGCCGAAATGACTTTGACTGAAATGGATGCGATGTGGAATGAAATTAAAAAATTGGAATAATTAAATAGTAAATGATGATAGATGGAGTTAAAATAATTAAGTTAAAAAAGAATTCTAACGAAAGGGGATTCTTAATGGAAGTGCAACGCAATAACAGCGATGAGTATTTAGGTTTTGGCGATGCATATATAACATCTACAAAATCAAAAATTGTAAAGGCATGGTATAAGCATACTCATCAAACTGATCAAATTGCTGTAATAAATGGAACGTTTAAATTGGTTTTGTTTGATGTTCGTAAACAATCAATTTCAAAAAATATAATTCAAGAAATTGTGCTAGATGAAATGCAA
>JBDKJJ010000130.1:0-5474 GCA_039796635.1 Bacteroidota bacterium | reverse complement strand
AATATTCGATAATACACCCAACTTGTAGATTAGGAAATGTGAAAGAAACTTCACTTATGTACTCATTAATTTTAGTATAATGAAATTGTGAATTATCTACCTCTTTAGAATTAATTTTGTTTGTTGAATCAATCCAATAAGTATGCGCTTTTAAATGAGCAATTCTTTCTCGACCATTGTAACTAACAAACCTTATTTTAATATTACTTTTTTCAAATCCTGATTTTTTTAATATTCTAATTCTTTCATGTGTTACTAAGGATGGTTCTAAATTGCTGTTTATATTGAAGTATCCAATATCTAAAAGTTTGATAGCATCAGATGTTGTATCCAAATCATATTTTGAGGGCATAAAGTCTGCAGGGTAAATGGCTCCATATTTTGTATAATCATCATCAGCATAACATAGAATTGAAGAAAATAACAGAACAGTGATTAATAGTTTTTTAATCATAATATATTTTATTTTGCGTTTTGTACAGTATTTATAAAAGCTTCAGTTAAACTATGACTGCCATGTAAGGCTCTGAAATTTTGCATGGTATCGTTAAATAAAATTTTACCATTATGCATAATTGCTAAATCATCGCAAAGCAAATTCACTTCTTCCATGATGTGCGACGAAAAAATAACCGTTTTATTTTGGTCTTTGCAGCGTTTTATTAATTGAATAATATTGGCTGCTGTTATCACATCTAAGCCTGATGTAGGCTCATCAAATACTACAACTTCAGGGTCATGAATCATGGTTCTAACTATCGAAACTTTTTGTTTCATACCAGTACTTAATGAACCAATTTTTTTATTAGCAAAATCATTCATGGCTAATAATTCAAATAGTTCATCTTTTCTTTTTTTGAAAGTTGAAGCATCAATATCATTTAGGTCAGCAAAATATTTTACCATTTCATTTGGGGTTAACCTATGATACAAACCTGTTGAACCTGTTAAAAATCCAATTCTACTTCGTACTTGAGTATCGTGTTTCACTACATCCAAACCAGCTACCATTACTGAGCCTGAGGTAGGTTTCAATAAGGTTGAAATAACTCTTAATGTGGTGGTTTTGCCTGCGCCGTTTGGCCCAAGCAATGAAAATATTCTTCCAGGCTTACATTCAAAACTAATATCATCTACTGAGTTAATTCTGGTTGCTGAGTTAGGGTTGTCTTCTTTTTTAGCAAAAATACTTTTCCTTTTAGTTGGAAAAGATTTAACCAAATTTTGAACTGAAATCATTTCAATTGTTTTTTCAAATATGGTTAAATTAAAGTTCAAAAAAAATATTCTGATGATATATTTCTTCACTATACATTTACCACAAATATTATCATTATGAAAATTTCATTTCATGGTGCTGCACATTGTGTTACTGGCAGCAAACATTTGTTAGAATTTAAAAACGGAAAAAAAATATTATTGGATTGTGGTTTATTTCAGGGTGGTGGTGCTGATACAGATTCATTGAATAGAAATTGGGGATTTGAGCCTGCTGAAATAGATGCTATGATACTTTCGCATGCTCATATTGACCATTCAGGGCTAATTCCTAAATTAGTGAAAGACGGATTCAAAGGAAATATTTATTGCACTGCCGCAACTTTTGATTTGGCTGAGGCTTTACTTTTTGATTCAGCATACATACAAGAATCAGATTTGAAATTCGTAAATAAAAAGCGCATCATTAAAAATCTTTTACCGCTCAAACCTTTGTATTCGGCTGATGATGTGAAAAGTGCTATGATTCATTTTAAAACAGTTGATTATGAAACCATAATCACTATTTTTGATGACATCAATTTTTCTTTCACTGATGTGGGGCATATTTTAGGAAGTGCTGCAGTGCATATTGATTATATTGAAAACAATAAAAAACGAAAACTAACATTCTCGGGTGATTTAGGAAGATACAACACTTCAATTTTAAATTCTCCAAAATCGTTTCGTCAGGCTGATACAATTATTTGTGAATCAACCTATGGAGATAGATTACATGACGATTCATTACTTACTACACAGCAATTGCTTCAAGCTATTGAACATACTTGTTTTGAAAAAAAAGGGCGATTGATTATTCCTGCATTTAGTGTTGGTAGAACGCAAGAAATTCTATACGCCTTGAATCTTTTAGAGATTGAAGGCAAACTTCCGTTTTTAAATTATTATGTTGATAGTCCGCTATCAACTGATGCTACTTTGATTCTAAAAAAACACAAAGAATGTTTCAATACTAAATTGCAAAAAGTATATGAAAAAGATAAAGACCCTTTTGATTTCAGAGGATTGGAATTTGTGTTAGATAAAACAAATTCACAACAATTGAATAATAGAAAAGATCCGTTAGTGATTATTTCTGCATCAGGTATGGCAGAGGCTGGCAGAGTGAAACATCATATTGCTCATGCCATCACTAACCCTGCAAATACCATTTTAATGGTTGGATTTTGTGAAGAAAATACATTAGGTGCAAAGTTGATGAGAGGCGATAAAAAAGTGAAAATATTTGGTGATGAATATGATGTGAAGGCCGATGTTGAAATTATTCGTTCTTTCAGTGCTCATGGTGATTATGAAGATATTTCTCAATGGCTTTCTTGTCAGAATTTAAAAGAAGTGGAAAAAATATTTGTTGTTCATGGTGAATACGAAACTCAACAACATTTTCAAACTAAATTATTGAAGAAAGGATTCGGAGAGGTTATTGTACCTGCTTTGCATCAATCTTATAATGTGTAGTTATTGACAAAGATGATTTTTAAATAAAAATTTAACTTGATTACTTTTATTTAAAAAGGGATTGAAATATTTAATTAATTATTTCAGAATGAATATAATTGTTCATCAATTTTTCTTAAAAAATAATGGAAACAAAACAAATCAACAAAATCACACCATTCCTTTGGTTTAGAACTGAAGCAGGTGAAGCTATGGAATTTTATTGCTCAGTTTTTAAAAATGCTAAAATTTTGCATAGCTCAAAAATGCCTGATGGAACATTGTTTTCAGGTTCAATGATAATTGAAGGGCAAACTATTCATTTTTTGAATACACGAAATGAAACTAAATTTTTAGATTCATTTTCATTGATGGTAAGCTGCGAAAATCAAGAAGAAGTGGATGAACTTTGGAATAAACTAACCACTGATGGTGGCGCTGAAAGCCGCTGTGGTTGGTGTAAAGATAAGTTTGGTATTTCATGGCAAATTATCCCAACAGTGCTTGGGAAATATATTGGTTCGGCATATAGAGAAAAGGCAAACAGAGCAATTCAAGCTATGATGCAAATGAATAAAATCATTATAGCTGATTTAGAAAAAGCTTATGAAGGAAAATAATTGCAATTAATTTTTAAATTATATAAAATGACACAACTCGTTCCTTACTTAAATTACATGGGCAATACCGAAGAAGCTTTTAGTTTTTATCAATCGGTTTTGGGCGGTAAATTAGAATTAAATAGATTCAGTGATACGCCTGGCGCTGCTGATAATTTGCCCGAAAATGAAAAAAATAAAATCATGCATGCTGTATTGCAAGTCAATACTCAAATGACTTTAATGGCTGGGTAGAAATGTTAAAAAATGTAATAGAATTGTTTGGTTTTTGGTTTTACTTTTATGAAAAATTGGGTATGAAAATCTATAAATATCAACGGAAACTCTTTTTACTGTTTGGCCTTTTTTTCTTATTTAATTGGTTATTTGTAGTCAATTGTTTTGCTCAAGTTACGAAAGCCGATTTCCATTTTACTGTTTCTGGCAATTCTGTAACATTTTCAAATACGAGTACTTCAACATCTGGATTTATTAATAAATCAAAAAGTTATTTTTTACTGGATGATAATTCTGGTACTAAATACCTTAGCACTATTTCAAATACCTTTACTCATATTTATACCAAACAGCAGGTTTATAATGTTTGCATAACTATTCAAGATTCGATTACCAATGAAATGGATAGTATTTGTCATCCCATTAATACTTCTTTATTAGCTCCCGACACAGTGAGTGGAATTATTTATGCAGATACTAACAAAAATGGAAATTTTGATTTGGGGGAACCGCCTATACAACATGAAATTGTTTATTTGTGTGGCTTGACAAATTGTCCTTATACATATACAGATTCAAATGGGTATTATTATTTCCTAACATCACCTCAAATTGTATCATATGTTTATTTAAGTTATAACATAATGACTACGCAACCAAGTGGCTCACAAAATTATTATACAGTTTTATTTGCATCAAATGGAATATATTCAGCAGGATATAATTTTGGAATGGGACTTACTCGTTGCGATGGAAGTGCCGATTTTTACTACCATACTAATTGTGACAGTATAACATATATTGGGCTTAAAGATTATCGAGGAATTAAAAGAAAATATTATGTTGATTATGGCGATGGAATAACAGATTCAATAATTCAAAAACATAAATATTCGATGGATGGAAATTATACTGTTGAAATAATTTGTTATGATTCCATTCTTCAATGTTATGATACAGTAGTACAAACAATAAATATAAGCAGAACTCCACCACCAAAAGCTTCATTTACTTATCAAATTAGTAATGATTCTGTTTATATTCAAAATACTTCAACTGGTTATTTTACAGGTGTATATTGGTTAATTTATGGAGCAAATACAAGTATTTTTGATACTGCATCTCAATCTTTAATCTTTATTCCAATTCAAGCTGGAAAATACATAATATCGATTGATGTTCATTCAGCACTTGGGTGTTTTGATACAACCAACCAAAACTTAACTATAAATTTTATTAATCAAGACACATTATCTGGATACGTTTTTTATGACTTAAATAAAAATGGTATTAAGGATACTTTTGAAAACTTTGCAATAGGTAAATCAGTTTCAATTACTGATTCAATAACGGGTACAAAAATTTACACAACTACCAATAATGCTGGATTCTATCAATTTATTGTTAAATCTTCAGTTTATTTTATTTCAATTGATACAACATCAAATTTGAATATTGAAATAAGTTCACCTATTAAAAAATTTTATGGACCAACTTCTAATAAACTAAATAAAAATTTACAAGGCTTTGATTTTGGTATGTATTCAAAAACTTGCCCTAAAATAGACAGTGTACAAGTAAATCCAATTTCAAATCCTGGAGGTGTTATCTTCGGTGCAAGCTTCTCAAATTGGAGTTATGGAATACAATTGAAATGGATCTTTGGAGATTCAACTCTAAGTAATTGGTCTACTTCTTCGTCAATTAATCATATTTATCTTCTTAATACTACCTTCAACCCTTTTGTATTAGTTACTGTTGATGGTTGTGCAACTGATACTTTTCATATCAAGCCTATTCATTTAGTTAATTGTGCTTATCAATCTAATTATTCTTTCAGTAGTATTTCATGTTCCCCTAACTTGTTATTTCAGCCAAATGCAATTAATGCGTCATGTACTTATCTATGGAATTTTGGTGATT
>JBDKJJ010000129.1:0-8200 GCA_039796635.1 Bacteroidota bacterium | reverse complement strand
GAAGCAAGTTTGGTTAAAAAATTAGAAGAATTAGGTATTGGTCGTCCTTCAACTTATGCGCCTACAATTAATACAGTTCAACAACGTGGCTATGTAGAAAAGAAAATTAAAGAAGGCGTTGAGCGCCCTTATTTAGTATATACTTTATCTGATAAAAATGAAGTACAAAATCAAACTAAAACTGAAATAACTGGTGCTGAAAAAAATAAATTATCGCCTACTGATTTAGGATTTTTAACCAACGATTTTTTAGTTGAACATTTTAAAAACGTTTTAGATTATACCTTCACAGCCCGTATTGAACAAGAGTTTGACGAAATTGCTGATGGTAAATTGAAATGGCCAAAAATGTTAGATACATTTTACAAACCATTTCATACTTTGGTTGACCATACTATTGAAACTGCTGAAAGAGTTAGTGGTGAACGTGAATTGGGAGTTGACCCGAAAAGTGGGAAAAAAGTAATTGCCAGAATGGGACGTTATGGCCCAATGGTTCAAATAGGTGAATCATCAGAAGATGAAAATGATAAGCCAAAATTCTCTAAATTAAAACCTAATCAAAGTATCAGTACCATTACTTTGGAAGAGGCTTTAGAATGCTTTGCATTACCAAGAGTTGTTGGTGAATTTGAAGGAAAAGACCTTACTGTAAACATCGGAAGATTTGGTGCTTATGTGGCTCATGATGGTAAATTTTATAGTTTAAAAAAACAACATGACCCATACACAATTTTAATGGATGATGTAGTTGCAGTGATTGAAGAAAAAAGGAATAGTGTACTTCGAGTTTTTGAAGGAACCGATATTTCAATAGTTGTAGGCCGATGGGGACCTTACATCAAAGCAGGTAAGAAAAATGTTAAATTACCTAAAGATGCTGATGTTAAAAAAATAAAACTAGAAGACATCATGCCACTGATAGAAGCCGCTCCTGAAGCCAAACCACGTGGGTGGGCTGCAAGAAAAAAAGCATCTAAAAAATAAAATAAAAGCCGAAACAAGTTTCGGCTTTTATTTTTCATGTACTATTTATTCATGAACTAAATACGCTTTATTGCTTATGGTGAAAGGCAATTCCTGATGCTATCTTTGACTTATCAATACAAAGAAAAAATACACCGAAAGGTTTAAAAATATTTCTATTAGTGGTTTAATAGATACAAAGCCCCTCATTTTCATGAAGGGCTTTTTTATTTTTCAAAATACGTATAAATACGTATTGACATCGCATACTTCCAACACTAACTTAGTGTAATAATTCAATTATTCAAGCAAACAATATATTTTAAAAATATTTCTATTAGTGGTTTAATAGTAATAAACCCCTCATTTTTATGAGGGGTTTTTCTTTTACTAAAAAAGCCTCATTAAATAAAATTCAATGAGGCTTTCTACTCTTAAATAAGTTTATTATTTGAATCCTTTCATTGCTTCTTTAGCCTGCGCATCTTCGGGGTCAAGAGCTAAAATTTTTTCGATAAATGTTTTTGCAACAGTATTGTCATTTTGCTGAATAGCTGCATAAGATGCTAAGTATCTGTATGCATTTATAATTTGCGGTTTATTTTTAACATCATCCATTTTAACTGTTTCTAAATATTTTTCATAGAATGGTTTTGCCAAACCAGCAGTACTTTCAGGATCTAATCTGATATTACATTGAGCTCTTCCTAACCAACCAGTTGGTGAAGTAGGAATTAACTCAGTTATTTTTTTGTTCACCGAATCTGCCATTTTCCAATTTTCATTGTAATAATAACTTCTTGAAGCAAAAAAATAAGTATTTGCATTTGCTTTATATCTACTTCCAACTGCCTTTTCATATTCATTTATAACTTGATTATATTTTTTCTGTTTGAAATAAATTCCAAGTATATCATTTGTAAAATCTGCTGTTTTATCTAATTCCATTACTTTATTCATAGTAATTATCGCAATGGAATCTTTACCTGTTTTAGTTAATGCTTTTACATAACTTGAATAATCTGCATTCACAATTTTGTCGGCAGGTGCTAATTTAAAATAATTTGCAAATGCAGTTTCAGCTTCTGGCATCTTATCTTTTTTTACAAGTGCAAGTGCCATATAACGGTGCAATTTATAATTATTAGGCTGAGCTTGAAGTTCATTTGTTGAAGCTTGAATCACATCATCATATCTTTCAGTTCTGAATAAATTAATTACATTTCTTACTTTAGTTTCAGAAGTTTGATCAGTGGTTTTTAAATAAATATCATATTCTGTTTTGGCTTGTTCATATTTACTAGTTAAAAAATACATATCAGATAATTCACGATGAGCAGGCGGATAATTTGGATCAGTTTCAATTGCTCTGTTAAAATATTTTGCAGCTTCTTCTAAGTTTTTTGCATTTACGTATATCATCCCACATTTTACCAATGCTGAAACTCGAGTAGGGTCGTTTGTAAATGCATTTTCAAAATTCACAATGGCGTTTCCACCATCATTTTTAAATTTATAAGCATCGCCTAATGTTTCATATGCTGCTGCGCTTTTATCATTCAATTCAATTTTCTTTTTCATTAAATCAATTGCTAAATCAGGCATACCATTTTTTTCGTCACTTATATAACCTTTAGCCACAAGTACTGCTGTTGGAATATCTTTTCCACTAACAACATCCAAAACTTTAGCAAACATTTTTAATGCTTCTTCTTTTTTACCCTCAACCAACATACACTTTGCTAACCCTACTTGATTAGGCTGAAAACGTGGATTTAAAGCCACTCCACCTTGATACATTATTTTTGCCGAGTCAAATTGTTCATTATAAAAATAAGCTTCACCCATGCTAAACCATTTTTCAGGCTCGGTTTGATTTGCTTTTAAAAGAGTTGAATAAATGTTTTTTGCTGATGAATATTTTTCATACATCATCGCTTTTGCTCCTTCAGCATCCGATTGTGCATTAACACTTTTTGAGAAAATTGACAAGCTGCATGCAGCTAATAAAAAGATTTTTTTCATTTATAAATTCAATAATAATTGATTAACGAGTTGGTTTAAATATTATTTTTAAGATGTACAATTCTAATTGGCATGGTTGAAGGCACTAACCCACGTTTTAAAATTATACGCTGACCTTTATCACTTGCCAAAAAGGAAACAAACCCAGTGCCAAGCCCTGCATGTGCTTCTCTGCTCACCGAATAAATTGTTCTTGTTAAAGGATAAAAACCGCTATATATATAGCTTTGAAGTGGTTGAGGAAAATCTACTTCTACTTTTTTATTGGGTTCAATTCCCACTACTTTTATTTTATTTGTAAACGCTAATGGGTCTTGCGCTTCAATATCTTTACACCAATTAACCCCAATGATACCAATTGCATTTTCATTTTTATTCACATAATCAATTACCTCTTCATTTGTTTTTGTTGCAAAAATATTTTTAGGCAAAGTATTACCATGAATGATTGAATCTTTGATGTATCGCAATGTGCTGCTATTTGCATTATCAAATACAATTTGAATATTTTGTAAAGTTGAATTTGCATTTACTCCTTTCCATGTTTCAATACTACCATTTAATATTTTTGAAATTTGAGAATAAGTAAGTAATGTGTCTTTATTATTATTGTTTACAATAAATGCTATTGCGTCTTTAGCAATGCTGGTTTCAGTAGGAAAATACTTTTGTTCATTGAATATTTTTTTTTCATCAGCACTTAATTTTCGGGCTACAATAATTACTGATGATGTATCTTTCATTAAATCCTTGAAACAATCGTATTCATTTTGATACCTTACCTTAACATGAGCATTTTTATACAATGCATGAAAAACCATTATTTCAGAATCAATAATTGGTTTTAAAGTTTCATCAGCACTAATTGTTACATCGCCCGATGTTGGCGTATCAGTGTATTTTGTATCAGTTGCAGTATTACAGCTTAATTGAATACTTACAAAACACAAAACAATTGCAGCTTTTATCAAATTGAATTTATTAATCATTGTTCAAAGTTGATTTAGTTTTATAAGCTCTCCATAATCTAAACAAACCATAAACAGCCAACATTACTGAAAGCCCATATACTTTATTTGAACCCAAATAAGGCTTCACAATTGTATCAAAAAAAGCCAAATAAACTGCCATGAAAATGTACATAAATCCAGCTACTATGCTTGTATAATAAAATGCTTTTTGCATAATTTATTTTATTTAGAAATTTTAAATTCAAAAGGTATGGTTACAAAACTATCTTTCTGTTTTCCATCCATATAAGCTGGCATCCATTTTTTTGGCATTAAATTCAAAACCCTTAAAGCCTCTTTATCAAATGCTTTCCCCAATGATTGAACAATTTCAGGATTGCTAATTATTCCATCTTTTGAAACTTGCACCTTTATTAAACATACCCCTTCCATCTTTTTCTTCTTTGCTTTTTCAGGATAAATCAAATTATTTTTAATAAATAATTTCATTGATTCTTCACCACCTGGAAATTGAGGTGTGTCAGGGAATAAATTTTTGTTTTCAGTATCTAATCTAAAGTTAATTGGCAACACCATTTTAACCCTTACTGCTCTGCCATTCTGTTTTCCTGGCATCCAATCAGGCGATAAACTCATCACTCTTAACGCTTCTTCACCACACCCACCGCCAATATCACGAAGTACTTTTACTTCTTCAATTTTACCAACTTCTGAAACAATAAATGATACAATTACTTTTCCCTCAATTTCTGCTTCTTTTGCTGATTGAGGATATTTAACATTTGCTGAAATAAATTTCATTAAAGCTTCTTCGCCTCCAACAAATTGAGGCATTTGTTCAACAAATGAAAACACAAGTTCATTATCATTTACTTGAGCAAATACATGAACAGAATTCACCAATAAAAATGACAGAAAAAAGACAATAATTTTATTTTTCATTTGTGTTAGATGCTTTTCAAATTAGTTTTCCATAACTGATTTTCTTTCAATAGCTGCAACACCCGGCAATTCTTTACCTTCAAAAAATTCTAATAATGCGCCGCCGCCTGTACTTACATAACTCACTTTTGAAGCTAAATTAAATTGGTTAATTGCTGCTGCACTATCACCGCCACCAATTAATGAAAAAGCTCCATTAGCAGTTGCTTCAACTATTGCTTCGGCAATTTTTTTTGTTCCGTTTTCAAATGCTTTCATTTCAAAAACACCCATTGGGCCATTCCATAAAATTGTTTTTGAATTTTTGATTTGATTTGAAAAAAGCTCAATCGTTTTTTCGCCAATATCTAACCCAATCCATTCAGCTGGAATATTTTCATTATCAACTACTGAGGTTGAAGCATCAGCGGCAAACTTATCAGCTATCACTGAATCCAAAGCCAATAATAATTTTATGTTTTTAGCTTTTGCCTTTTCAATTAATTGTTTTGCTGTTTCTACTCTATCATCTTCACATAATGATTTACCAATAGGTTTTCCTTGTGCTTTCATAAATGTGTAAGTCATACCACCTCCAATAATTAATGCATCAACAGTATCCATCAATTTTTCAATAATCAAAATTTTATCAGATACCTTTGCACCTCCAATAATAGCTGTGAAAGGCTTTTCAGGATGCAAAGCAACTTTACGTCCGTTTGAAACTTCAGCCGCCATTAAGTAACCAAACATTTTTTTATCGTCGGCAAAATGATTTGCAATTATTGTAGTTGAAGCATGTGCTCTATGTGCTGTACCAAAAGCATCATTAACATACACATCAGCATACGATGCTAATTTCTTAGCAAATTCATCATTTCCTTTTTCTTCTTCTTTATAAAATCTTAAATTTTCAAGCATTAAAATTTCACCACTTTTTAATGCTGCTGATTTTTCAATGGCTTCATCACCCATACAATCATTTGCAAACTGAATTGGTTTATTATTTATCAATTCAGATAAATGATTTACTAAATGTTTTAGTGAATATTTTTCAGCAGGCCCTTCTTTCGGACGACCTAAATGACTCATCAAAATAACACTTCCGCCATCTTTCAATATTTTATTAATGGTAGGTAAAGCCGCTTTCATACGGCTATCATCAGTGATTTTAAATTCTGCATTTAATGGCACATTAAAATCAACACGAATAATTGCACGATGATTATTAAAATTAAAACTGTCAACTGTTTTCATTATCTGAATAATTTAATTGATAAAATTGGTTTGCAAAAATATAAATGAAATGCTTTACAATTAGCTTTTTTATTGTTTTTGAAGTTTAAATCTGAATAAATAAAAAACTATGCAAGTTAACTCCACTCCAATTATCATTCCGAAATAAGTATCTCGTACAAAATGAGCTGTTAAATAAACTCGTGAAACACCTACACTTAATGCCATTAGAATAAATAAAACAGAGATGAGTTTATTTTTAAAAACAAAAGCTAATGCACAAAACATACTAAATGCTGAAACCGTATGTCCTGACGGAAAACTATACCAATAAAGCTTTTCAGAACTATCAGGCATTAGTAGTTCTATCTTTTGTTGCTGAAAATAAGTGAGTGGTCGTGGGATATTTTCAATAAAATTTTTTATGCCTTGTGCTACCAAACTTGTCAACCCAAAAGTTGAAGTAGTTGCAATTCCTATCCATTTATTATAAATGATTAAGGCTACGCAAATTAAAGCATAAGCATAACCACTACCAATCCAAGTAATTAATTTAAACACTATTGTAGCGGAATTATTTACAAATGAATTTACAAATAAAAATAATTCAGTAGGTGAATAGATGATTTGCAGAGTTCCGAAGACTACAATCAATAGATAATAAATCCAAAAAAAATATTTCGTTTCAGTATTTTTCAACTGATTTATGGAAAACATAAGAATGAAATTTATTGATAATTTTTAAAAATAAATTTCGGCTTCATAAATTTTGGAATCCATTTAATGGTGTAGAATTTATGGATAATTGAATCACGTGATAAGAACACCAATGCATCCTGACGGGCTTTATTTACAACCCATAACGCTACAGGAAACAACACAATCAATGGTAACCAACAGCCTAACCATACTGGCATTTTCATTCCTTCTGCAAATTTTTGTCCTGTCATGTTAGATACATGAAACACTACAAAAAATACAACTGCCACCACCAATGGCATTCCCAATCCACCTTTACGAATAATAGCTCCCAAAGCAGCCCCCATAATTATTAGTAACAAGCAAGCTAATGAATAAGAAAATTTGTGGTGAATTTCAATATCAAATCTTGCTTCGTTTTCTTTTGAATAGCCTTCATCTCTGCTTGTAGAAATAATATTAGAACGAACATCTTGTGCAATACTTACAGCTCTTTCAGCAATTTTGTTTCTATTTTTTATAGGTAATGAACTATAAAAATCGGCAATTGGTTTTGAGGTTTTAACTGTTTGCAAAGTTGAATCAGGCAAGTACATAAAATTGTAAAACCTACTGATATAACTATTCAGATTTGAATAATACATTCCACGTTGCTTCAATATTGTATCAACTTGATTATTCAACTGCGTAATATTCATCATTTGATAATGATTTTTAAACAGATTTTCATTTGTTCGTTCAAATCTAAAACCAGATAAATCGAAATACTTTTTATACTCTTTAAAATCACTTCTTACAAACTCCGCTGAATTTGAATTTTTAGGTGGCATATCTTGATAATGCGAACCATCTTTTAAAGTAATTATCAAAAATCGTTTATCAGATGTGGTTACCAATTCACCTTGCTTAGCAACAATAATATTGTCATTGCCTCTTCCACTTGTGTGGTCATAAATCATCACATCATGTATGGTTTTGCCATCAGCATCTTTTTTAGATATTTTGATGGAATAACCTTCAATTCCATTATTAAATTTTCCTTCCTTTATGCTTAGCGCTGGTTTGCTATTTTGAATATCATACAGCAACGTACCCGATTTTAAATTGGCTACTGGTATGATATAATTATTGAAAAGAAATGCAAAAAATGACAGCGCCAATCCAGCCATAACTATTGACCTTAAAAAACGAAACAATGAAATACCTGATGATTTAAAAGCTGTTAACTCTTGGTATTCAGCCAAGTTTCCCATGGTCATGATGGAAGCAAGAAGGCATGCAAGCGGCAATGACAAAGGAACCAAGCTTGCCGATGTGTAAAATAATAATTTGGCAATTACGGTAAATTCTAAATCTTTACCTGCTAAATCATCAATATACTT
>JBDKJJ010000128.1:0-4796 GCA_039796635.1 Bacteroidota bacterium | reverse complement strand
GAAAAGCCGAACCAAAATTGCTGCTGATTTGCATATTGATGTTGAAACTGTGAAAACTCATATCAAAAATATTTATGAAAAATTAGATGTTCATTCACGTGATGAAGCCATAAAAACTGCTAAGGATAATAAGTATATTTAGTACAAAATAATTGTACTATTTATTAGCTAATAAATTTCTTTATTAGCGAAGTTGTTGGAAGTTATACCAATTCCAACTTCAAAATAGTTCAAACTATTTTGAAGTTGTGAAGTTGTAAACGCCGATACAGTTTAAAAATAGTACAAATGAATAAAACTTCTCGATTTTTTCGGGATGGACTATCTTGAAAACCTAATCGCTATTACAATTACCAAACATCATTATTATCATTTGTTTTAAAAAGAGCGTTGCAAACAAAAACATCAACAGTATTGTAAATTTTCCTCATCAAAACTCCATCTTTTTCTACTTTGAAAAATCAGTAGAAGCAGATGTAAAGAATCGGATTTAATTCTAATAATTATTTTATTAATTCCCATTCACTAAATCAGGATTACCCATTTTGCCGGCTTGATAATCGTTGATACACTGCCTGATTTCTTGTTCAGTATTCATCACAAACGGGCCATACGCATATACAAGCTCATCGTGTGGCGCACCGCCTAATATTAATAACTCTGCTTTTTCTTTTGCAAAAATACTGATGTAATCGGCATTGCGTTGGTACAATACCACTTGATTTTTTTCAATAGCTCGGTTGCCTTCCACTTCCAATTTACCATCAATCAAATAAATAAAAGCATTGTGTGTAGGGTTGGTAGGTATTTTTAATTTAGTATTGGCTTCTATTTTTACATGAAAATAAAAAGCAGGAAATAAAGTTTCAATTTTTGATTTTACTCCAAAGCCTTCACCTAATACTACTTTAGCCGAATAGTTTTCTTTTTGTACAAAACCCATTTCTTCTTCGTGATGCACCACTGTAGTAGGGCTAATAAATTTATGTTTTGCTGGCATATTCAACCAAATCTGAAAACCATGATACAAGCCGCCATCATCATATAATTTCTGCCCAGTTTCTTCCATGTGAATTGCACCTCTGCCCGATGTAAACAACATAAAATCACCTTTAGCAATTTGAAAATCATAATTCAAACTATCCCGATGATGCCCTGAGCCTGAAAGAAAATAAGTGATAGGAATAATGCCGGCATGTGGGTGAGCATCAACTCTTAATGGTTTGTTTTTAGGATTTAGATTTACAGGTCCAAACTCATCAAAGAAAACATAAGGCGATACATAATCATTATTATCACCTGCAAAGGCTCGAAGCACAGGCAATGTGCCTACCATTGTTTTTTTAGCACTGATTACTTGATGTACTTTTCTTTCCGATTTTGAAGTAGTTAATCCTGATGCTGCTTTTACAATTTCGGGAGCTACTATTGAGGCACCAATGATGGCAGAGCCTTTTATAAATTCTTTACGTTTCATGTTTATCAATTATTAGCTTATAACAAATTTGAAAATATTTTGTTGAACAAAACAAAAAAGCCCTGATAAAATTTTATCAGGGCTTTTTATGAATCAATTGAAATTATAAGATTCCTTTTTCAACTAAATACTTCATTAATTTTTCTAATGGATTTGATGAGTCATACAAAATTGTAGCCGCTTTATCGTCTATTTGCAATTTCCAATCATCATTATTATCATTTGATTTATGACGAGCAGTGCAAACCAAAGCGTCAGCAGTGTTGTAAATTTTAATTACATCAAAATCACCATCTTTCGATACTTTGAAAATTCCCACTTGTTCGCTATTGTTATAAACTTTATCATCTTTTAATTGAATAGAAGCAGGCGCTGAAGGTTTTGAAACAGGCTTTTCAGTTACAATAATAGTTGGTGCTTGAACTGGTGCTGGTGCAGCTGGTTTTTCAAAAAAAGAACCATTATGCAATACAATAAACTTGCGTTCTTCTGATTGACTAATTTCACCATTTTGAACCAAATTAGCTCCAGCAATTTGCTTTGCTAAAGGCTTAATTACACCAAACAAAGCAGAAACCCCAGTTAGTGTGCATTGATTGCCTGATTTTGTGAAAACCATTTGATAAATTAAATCAGAAGTTTCATGTCCATTTCTCCAACCTCTTACTTCTTCTTTTTTCAAATAAGCCAACTCTTTATGTTCTAAATTTTCCAATGCAAAATCACTTACCCCCATTATTGAAGCATTTTTTGCTGATAAATAAAAAGTTTCTTTTCCGTTTACTTTTACTAAGCCTGTTTTTTTATCTACATCAATATCATCGCCTGCAAAAGCATTGATGGTTAAGGTTAGAAATAATAAAAAACTGCTAATTGATAATAATTGCTTTTTCATGTTTTAGATTAATTGTTTAAGTCAATAATAGTTATTAAATGTTTTGGTTCGCCTTCAATGATACGTTTATTAATGCCACTGAAAATTTTATCTTCATTATTCATTTCCATGTACATGGGTTTATCCATAAAATCATTGAATGATGAAGCAATGTAAAGTTTATTATCAGCTGAAACGCATATTGCTGTTACGTTATCATAAATATTTTTTGAATTGTCTTTTGAAATTTGTGTCCAATTGGTTCCATCAAATTTCAATACTCCATCACGATAAGTTGCTATCCAAGCATTTCCATTTTTATCGAAATCAATACCTGTTACATAAAAATTTTTGATGTCCAATGATTCTAATTTTTCATAATGAATCCAATTTGTTCCATCATAAACTGAAATACCTCGTTTGCTGCCAAACCAAATTTTTCCATCTTTTGATTCGCCAATTGCGGTAATATCATCAGATGGAAATGGAACTTCTTTTTTAGTAAATACTTTGAAAGTATTGTTGCCTTCATATTTCACTAAGCCCTTACCTGTACCAGCCCAAATTTGATTTTTACTATCTTTAAAAACACAGTAAACAATGATACTTGGCAAGCCGCCATTTCCTTTATTATAAGTTTCCCAAGCTCCGTTTACAAATTTTGAAAGTCCGCCACTACTTGCTGCCCAAACTACATTATCACCATCAACAGCCACATCTGTAGCTCCGCCAAAAGTTGGGGATTTTGCATAATCAGCAATTGAACCGTTATCAAAAACTTTAATTCCGCCACCATTTACTGTAAGATACATTTTGCCATCAGCGGCTGTGCATCCTTTAATAAACATACTTGATAAAGATCCTTTTTCATGTTGGAATAATTCAGGAGAAGCATTTCCCTTTAGTTTTAACAACCCTGAATTTGCGCTTGTAGCCCACACTTGCCCTGTTTTATCTTTCAAAAAAGAAAAGCTTTCGCTCATATCAACATTTACCAATGTACTGTTTATCATGCTTACATTTTTAGTTGGTAAATTAAATTCCTTAACTCCCATTACACCATTACCGCCACCTGTAAACCACTTGGTGTTGTTTTTATCTACTAAAATTTTACGAATCCAATACGAGTTTACGGGTGAATTTTGACCATTAAATATTCTGAATCCATTTTCAGATAAAGTCATGATGCCTTCTCTTGAAGAAATCCAATAAGAGTTAGTAGCATCCATAGAAATCACAGATGATCTTAACTCATTATTATTTCTCATTAAAATTTCATTGAGTTTTTTCCCGAATGAATTACTGTAATTACTCATAGTAAATTTTCCATCAGCATATTCCATAATACCTTGAGCCGTGGTGAAAACTAAATTACCTTTATTATTCTTTCCAATTGCACCAATTTCATTCACTGGTACACCATTACCTGAGTTGTAAAGTTTCCAATTTTTACCGTCATATTTAGCCAATCCTTTTTCGTTTGATTCGCCCAATGTTACCCAAAGAAAATTATTTTGGTCAATAGTTAAATTGCTAAAGTATCTATCTGGAAAATATACTGCATCTGCTTTTGACCAATTGCTTCCATTAAAAAAAGCTAGTAACGAAGTGGTTATTACTTCTTTATTTTCAATGGCATAACCTGAAATATAGACTTTGTCCATTTGAGTAATGGCAATATTTCTAACAACTGATATTCCAGTAATATCTTGGGTATAATCCGTCCAATCTTTACCATTAAATACACAAATGCCTCTGTTAGTACCAATGTAAAAATTGTTTTTGCTATCGCATTCCATGGCAGTAATATCAGCATTTGCAATCAAACTTGATTTTGGAGCTTGAAATTCTGTTAATGTTTTTCCGTCCCATTTTATTAAACCAAATCGATTACAAGCCATATAAACATTGCCTGAATTATCTAAAGCAATATCCATCACAGCATCATTTTTAAGCTTGATATTGGTAACTACTTTGTCATTAATGTACGAGTAAGCACCAGTTAAAATTGTCCATTGGGTTAATGCACTTCTTGAAGCAAACGATGGCAAACTGCACATAAAAAGTGCCATCAAAAAAAAGTTTTTTAGTTTCATATTTTAAAAAATTAGGGTGCAAATAACAGCATTTTTCGTTACATTATTTAGGAAGTGTAAAGTAAAAAATAGTTCCTTCATCAATTTTACTATCAGCCCAAATTAGCCCACCATGTTTTTCAATAATCAACTTTACTAATGCAAGTCCGATTCCGGTTCCATCAAATTCAGTATTATTATGCATTCGCTGAAATATGCTAAAAAGTTTATCGATATTTTTCATATCAAATCCTGCTCCATTATCTTTAATAAAAAATTCAAATTCATTTTCAAGTTCTTTGCATCCTATTTCAATTTTCTGAATTTGTTTTTTTGCTGAATATTTAACAGCATTTGATATTAAATTCAT